>JBOHSC010000149.1:0-7745 GCA_050733115.1 Gemmatimonadales bacterium | reverse complement strand
GGCGGACGGGCTCGTCCTGGTCGATTTCTGGGCGACGTGGTGCGGCCCCTGTCAAATCGTCGCGCCGATCCTGGACCAGCTCGCGACCGAGTATACCGGCCGGGCCAAGGTGGCCAAGGTGGACGTTGACGTAAACCAGCGGACCGCCATGCGCTTCAACGTGCGGTCCATCCCCAGCATTTTGTTCTTCAAGAATGGCCAGCACGTGGACACGGTGATCGGCGCGGTTCCGAAGGCGACGCTCGAAGGGAAGATCAAGCAGCACCTGGGCTGAGGTCGACGCGGCTACCCTCTTCGTCGTCGCCACGCCCCTCGGTAACCTCGGGGACCTCTCCGCTCGCGCCATCGAGGTGCTCCGGACGGTCCCTGTCGTTGCCGCCGAGGATACCCGCAGAACTCGCGGGCTCCTCACCCACCTGGGCGCCAGCCCGACCGTACTCAGCTACCACGCACACTCGAAAGAACACCGGCTCGACGCGCTCCTTGCGATTCTGAGCGACGGCCGCGATATCGCACTCGTCTCCGATGCCGGTACGCCAACCGTGAGCGACCCCGGTGCGGACCTCGTGGCCGCCGCCCGCGCCGCCGGATTCACGGTGGTGCCCATTCCCGGCGCCTCCGCTGTCGCTACGGCGCTCTCTGCCGCTGGCCTCCCCTCCGACCGCTATCTCTTCCTCGGATTCGTCCCCCGCAAGGGGAGCGAGCGCACCCGGCTGGTCGCGCGTGCGGCGGTCGAGGAATGGAGCGTCGTCTTGTTCGAGGCGCCGTCCCGCCTGGGCGCGCTGCTTCGCGATCTCGAGGCGGCGGCAGGTCCCGGGAGGAAGGCGGTGGTGGCACGGGAGTTGACCAAGCTGCACGAGGAGATCCGGGTGGGCACTCTCCGCAAGCTCGCGGATTATTATTCGGAGGTCGAGCCGCGCGGAGAGATCACGGTGATTCTCGAAGGAACCGGTGGTCCGCCCGCCGCCCCGGACCGGACCGGGGAGGCGGTGGAGCAAGCCACTGCGCTGCTTGCGGATGGGATGAGCCGGCGAGAGGTCGTCCGCCGCCTCACCGAAACGCTGGGCATCCCACGCAACGAGGCGTACCGCCTGGTGATGGAGCTTCCTTGATGATTCGTGGCTGGCTGGTCGCACTGCTGGCCGTCGCGGCCGCGCCGGCCGGGGCCGACAATGCTCCGGTAATGACGATCGGTCGCCTCCATTACGATGGCGGCGGCGACTGGTACGCCAACCCGTCGAGTCTGCCCAATCTCCTGAACGCCATCCGGACCCGGACGGCGTTGCGAGTCGCCCCCGAGGAGAAGGTCGTCACGCTCAGTGACGACGACCTGTGGAACGTCCCCTACATCTACATGACCGGCCATGGCAACGTCCGCTGGAGCGACCATGACCTCGGGGTGCTTCGCCGGTACCTCCAGCAGGGTGGCTTCCTTCATGCCGACGACAACTACGGCATGGACGCGTCGATCAGGCGCGAGCTTGGGCGCCTCTTTCCCGACCACCAGCTCGTCGAAGTTCCGCTCGACCACCCGATCTATCACCTGGTCTACGACTTTCCCAAGGGAATTCCCAAGATCCACCGTCACGACGGCCTGCCGGCCCAGGGATTCGGCATCTTTCTCGACGGCCGTCTCGCCGTGTACTACTCGTATCAATCGGATCTGGGCGACGGGTGGGAGGATTTCGAGGTGCACCACGATCCGCCCGAAAAGCACGAGGCGGCGCTCCGTATGGGAGTGAATCTCTTCGCGTACGCCGTGGGGTTCGGCGGGTGACGGCTCCGGCCACCCACGAGGCGCTCCGCCGGCTCGGCGGGCCGCTCCGCGTCGTGGCAGGGGCGGGGTGGGTTGCCCTGGCGATCGGGGCAGCCGGGCTGGCCCTCGGCCTCGCCGCCTGGCTGGTGCGCCTCGGCTGGGTGGAGGCGCCGTGGTGGGTGCTCGGGGCGTGGGTCGCCGCGGCCGTGATGCTCGCCGCCATCACATGGGTGGCCTGGAGGAACCGGGTGCGGCTCTCGAGCGGGGGAATTGCGGGAGCGCTCGAGCGCGAGGGATCGTGGCGGCGCGGGGCGCTGACTTCGCTTCTCGATGAAGTGGCCACCGGAACGAGCGACTCGCTTCTGGCCATGGCCGACCTGGTACAAGCGGCGGATCTGGCCGCTCGCGGCCCCGCGGCGGTGGCTCCCCTCTCGCGGGCGGTCCGTCTGCTGGGCACGGCAGGGGCGGTGGCGCTGCTCGCCGGCGGCGGCGCCTTCGTCTCGGCGGGTCCCTCGCGGGGCACGGCGGCAGCCCTGTGGCATCCGGGGCGCGCCTGGGAGGCGACGGTCGCTCCGGTACGGCTCCGTGCCGCGCGGCAAATCGTGAGCCGCGGCGACTCGGTCGATCTCGAGGTGCAGGCGATAGGCCGGAAGGCGGCCACGCTCTGGCTCCGGGCGCCTGGAGAGGCCTGGCGACCCCGTGGGGTGCGGCTCGACTCCGCCGGCCGGGCCACCGTCACCAGCGGCGCGCTCCGGAGCGATCTCTTCGCCCGCGTCACCAGCGGAAGCCGCTCCTCCGACACCGTCCTGGTCCGTGTCCGGCTTCCGGTATTCCTCGGATCGGTGACCGTCACCGCCCACTACCCCCCATACCTGGGCCTCGAGGCAGAGCCGGTGCCGACCGGTGGAGACACGCTCCTGCTCCCGGCGGGAACCCGGCTCGAGACCCGGGGCGAGGCGACGGCGCCGCTCGCGCGCGCCTCATGGTCGGATGGGAGAAAGGTCGAGGCGCTGGAGGTCCGGGCCGGGCGCTTCGGCGGCAGCTTCGTTCCCGCCTCGTCGGGTGAGTACCGCCTCTCGCTGGCGACGGTCGATGGCGCGCCCCTCGCGGGCGACACCGTACGACTTCCCCTCCGCGTCGTCGCCGACAGCGCGCCGCACGTCGACGTGCCGGTGCCCGGTGCCGATACGCTCGCGCCACTCGATCTGATGGTCCCGCTCATGGTGGACGCGCGCGACGACCACGGAATCACCAGCGTCGCCATCGAGAGCCGCCGCATCAGCCGGCTGGGCACCACCGACCCCCCGCGGCGCGACACATTGCCGCTTCCCGACGGCTCGACCGACCGGGCCATCCTCTCCGCCACGCTCGATCTGAATCGCCGCGGACTCCTGCCCGGCGATACCGTCCGCTACTTCGCCGTCGCGGCCGACAATACCCCCGCCCGTCAAACCGGCCGCTCGCGCGACTACGTCCTCCGCCTTCCCACGATGACCGAGGTCCGCGCCGCCCAGCGCCAGGCGACGGAGGCCGTGGGGTCGCAGCTCGATTCGGTGACCGCGGCCAGCAAGCAGCTCGAGCGCGAGACCGATGACCTGGGACGCGAGCGCGTCCGATCGTCGGAGGGACAGGGGGAGAAGTCGAGTGAGTCGCTGACGTTCGAGGAGTCGAAGCGGGCCGAGAACGTGGCCGAATCTCAGCAGCAGCTCATCAGGCAGGCGGAGGAGCTGAAACGGTCGATCGAGTTGCTGCGAAAGAGCGCGGAGGCCGCGGGGATCGGCGATTCCGCCTGGCAGCGCGAGCTGTCCGACATCCGCGAGCAGATCGATCGCGCCCTCACTCCCGAGCTTCGCGACCGGCTGTCGGCACTGCAGCAGGCGCTCAAGGACCTCGATGCCGAACGCGCCAAGGACGCGCTCGAGGGTCTGGCCGACGCCCAACGCCGGCTGCGCGAGGCGCTGGAACGAAGCCGGGAGCTCTTCCGCCGCGCGGCAATCGAGGGCGACCTCGCCAACCTGAGCAAGGAGTCGAAGGAGCTGGCTCAGGAACAGCGGCGGTGGAATTCCGAGATCCCCACCGCCGACAGCTCACTCGCCGCCACCCTGGAGCGGCAGCTCGCGGAGCGGGCGGACTCGCTCGCCGCGGCGCTCCGGAAGCTGGGCAAGGCGGTCGACCCGGACGATCGAAAGCAGCGATTCGATTCTGCCGCGGGGCACGCCAAGACCGCCGCCGACAGGATGAACGATGCCGCGTCGGCCAGCCAGCACGGGCAGCGTCGGCAGGCGGGGCAGCAGGGGGAACAGGCGGCAAGGTCGCTGGAGCCCATCGGCGACCAGCTCCAGCAGGAGCGCGAGGGCATGCAGATGGAGTGGCGCCAGGAAGTCACAGCGGCGCTCGACCAGGCGCTCACCGAGACCAGCCGACTGGCCGACCGGCAGCTCGCGGTTCAGAAGACGCTCGAATCGGGAGAACAGCCGGGTAGCGCGGTGCGTGCGGAGCAGGGATCGATCGAGGAGGGAGTCCAGCGCCTCATTGAACAGATACAGAAGGCGTCGGGCAAGAACGCGCTGGTGCCACCTGGCATCGGGTCGGCGCTGGGCGGGGCCCAGCAGCAGATGCAGCGCACCCGCGAAGCGATTGCCAACGCCGCTCCGAACACCCGTGAGGGAGCCGAGCAGGCGGGGGGAGCGGTGGACGCGCTCAACGCCGCCGCGTACCAGCTCATTCAGGCGCGTGGCGACATCTCGTCATCGGCTTCGGGGTCGGGCCTGGCGGAGGCGATCGAACGGATGAATCAGCTCGCGCAGCAGCAAGGGGGCCTCGGCCGCGAGGGCGCCGGACTGCTTCCGATGGCCGGCAACGGAGCCATCCAGGAGCAGCTTCGCCGTCTCGGCGGCCGCCAGCGTGCGCTCGCCGACGAATTGCAGAAGCTGCGCGCGGGGGGGCAGATGCCGGGCGCGGCGGAGCTGGCGGAAGAAGCCAAGGATCTAGCGCGCAGACTCGAGTCGGGCCGTCTCGACCGCCAGGTGGTCGAGCGCCAGGAGCGCCTCTTCCGCCACATGCTCGACGCGGGACGCACCCTCCAGGGTCGGGACGAGGACGAGCGCAAGGAGCGGGTGAGCAGGCCGGCGAGCGCCGAGGACAGCGTGCACCTTCCCCCGGCGCTGCGCGCCCGGCTGCAGGCGGATGCCGATCTCCTGCGGGTGCCCTCGTGGGAGGAGCTGCAGCAATTCTCGCCGGAAGAACGGCGGCTGGTGGTGGACTATTTCCGCCGCCTCTCCGAGGCCCGGTCGAAATGAGAGCGATTGCGATGAAAACGCTGGTGGCGTGCTCCGCACTGGCCGCGCCGCTGGCGGCACAGCAGGACGGCATCTCGCGGGGGTTCGAGCTCGAGCGCCGTGGCGAATACGCCGCCGCCGCCGACGCTTATCGCTCTGTGCTCGCCGCCAGACCCGCCGATCCTGCGGCACTCCTGGGTCTCGAGCGAGTCATGGTGCCGCTCAATCGCACCGGCGAGCTGCTGCCGGAAGTGCGAGCCGCGCTCGCGGCCCCCCCGTTGAGCGGCGTCGTGTACGGTGTGGCGCTCAGGGCGTGGGCGGCGGCCGACGAGCCCGACAGCATGCGTGTGGTGGCCGAACGCTGGGCCCGGTTTTCGCCGACCGACGAGGCGCCGTACCGGGAATGGGGAGCGGCCGCGATCACCAGAGGCGACCACCAGACCGCGGTGGCGGCCTACGCCCTCGGGCGCGAGCGCCTCCAGCGTGCCGACGCGCTCGCCGCCGAGCGGGCCCAGCTCGCTGCAATGGACGGCAACTACCCCGACGCGCTCGGCGACTGGCTGGCCGCGGTTCGCCGACTCCCCGGCTACCGGCTCAGTGCGGTGGCTGCGATGGCGCAGGCTCCGGCGGCGATTCGTCCGGATCTGTTGCGCACTCTGAGCCGCGAACCGGATCTCGTGGCGCGCAGGATGGAGGCGGAGCTGCGGGTCAGGTGGGGTGATCCCGTCGGTGGACTCGCGGCACTTGTCGCCGCGCTGCCCGACGATCGCGCCGCCTCTCTCGACGCATTGGGCGGGATCATCGATCAGCTCCGCACCCAGCAGACACCCGAGGGCCGGCTGGCGCTTGCTCGCGGACTCGAGGCTCTGGCCGATCGTGCCACCGATGCCGATCGCTCCCGGCTCCGTCTGGACGCGGCGCGGGCCTACACCGCCGCCGGCGACCGCGGCGCCGCGCGGCGGATGCTCGCCGGGCTCGCCGAAGATCGTAGCGCCTCCGCTCCGGTTGCGGCGGGCGCCTCCGCGGCGCTGATCCAGGTGCTCATCAGTGAGGGGCGATTGGACGACGCCGCGCGTCGGCTGGAGGCGGCGGCGCCCGCGCTCTCTCACGACGAGCTCGCGGCTCTACGATTGCGCCTGGTCGGGGGATGGCTCAAGGAGGGGAACCTGGACAAGGCCGACTCCGCCCTCGGGTCGGACAGCACGGTCGAGGGGCTGGCGATGTCGGGCAGGGTACGGCTCTTCAAGGGCGACATTGCCGGTGCCCTGGAGCGCTTCAGGAAAGCCGGCCCCTATGCAGGCGACCGCAACGAGGCGACCAATCGCACCATGCTCCTGGCGATGCTCCAGCCTATCGAAAGCGACTCGCTGCCGGCCCTCGGCCGGGCCATGCTGCAGCTCGAGCAGGGCGACACGTCGCGTGCCACGGCGGCGCTGGAAGAAGTCGCCCGCGGATTGCCGGCGGCAAAGGGTGGCGCCGAGATCGGATTCTTCGCGGGGCGCCTGGCCGCGGCGACCGGCGATCGCTCCGTCGCAGAGCGGCTCTTTCGCGGGGCAGCCTCGAAGGACGCGCCGGCCACAGCGCCGGCGGCGGAGCTGGCGCTCGGCGAGCTCTTTCTCGCGCAGAACCGCTCACCGGAGGCGGTGGTGCAGCTGGAGCACATGATTCTCACCTACCCCGAGAGCGCCCTGGTGCCGCAGGCCCGCCGGCGGCTCGACCAGGCGCGCGGCGCGGTGCCCAAGACATGAGGCGCCGCGATTTTCTCGCTCGGAGTGGCGCGGGGCTGCTCGCCCTTTCACCTGCGATGTCGCTGGCAAGCCTCCGCTGGGGTGCGCCGTGGCTGCTGGTGCCGATGGACGATGCGCAGTCCGACCACCTCAAGGCCTACGGTCTTGCGTACCGACTCCTGGAGCGGGGTGGAAGAGCGGAGTGGCTCCTCAACTACCGGAGCGGCTCCTTCCTGATTCCGGCTGACGCCGCCACGGCGAGGGACGCGGCGCTGAACGGCGTGACCACCGAGTCGCTCGACGACGGCCAGGTGGTCGAGATTCGCGGACAGATCCAGAACGGGAACATGGAAGCGGTTCCCCTCGAGAAGGCGCCGAAGGTGGCGGTGTACGCGCCACCCAACGCCGCGCCCTGGGACGACGCCGTCACCATGGCGCTCAACTACGCCGGCGTGACCTTCGAGAAGGTATGGGACGCGGAGGTGATCGGCGGGAAGCTCAAGACGTACGACTGGCTTCACTTGCACCACGAGGACTTCACCGGGCAGTACTCCAAATTCTTCCTCAACTACGCTGGTTCGGCGTGGCTGCTGGAGATGGTGGAGCGCAACCGGGGAATGGCGCGCCAGCTCGGTTTCCCGTCGGTCCCGGCCGACAAGCGTGCCGTAGCCCTGGCCATCGCCCGGTTCGTGGAGCGCGGCGGCTTTCTCTTCGCCATGTGCACGGCTACGGAGACGCTCGACCTGGCACTCGCCGCTGACGATGTCGACATCGCCGCCGCCTACGCCGACGGCACTCCGATGGATCCCACCGCGTCGACGAAGATGCACTGGGACGAGGCGCTGGCTTTCCAGAACGCCGAGCTCGAGCTCAGTCCCACCGTGCCGGTGTACTCCGACATCGACGGCCACCAGGTGAATTCTCCCGAGCGGCGTCAGCCGCTCGGCTCGTTCACTCTCTTCAACTTCAGCGCCAAGATCGATC
>JBOHSC010000148.1:0-2295 GCA_050733115.1 Gemmatimonadales bacterium | reverse complement strand
CAGCCCCCGACCCTCGAACCAGATCACCATCTCGGCGAGCTTGAAGATCGCCCAGACCGCGCCGGTGATGGTCGCGAACAGCACCACCGGCCCCTGGGCCGAGTCGTGGAGCAGGAATGAGGCGATCTGCGTCTGGAAGATCGCGACCGGCGTGATGATCGCGGCCGAGAGGATCAGTGTCCACGCCATGCCGACACCGAGCGTGTAGGTGGGCCGGTGCGAGCTGCCGTCGTCGGACTCGTCGTCCTCCTCGATGTCGTCGGCGTCGTCGTCCGAGATGCCGAACGTCCGCATCATCGTGCCCGGCTTCGAGAGCAGGTGGATGATCTGCGTGACCAGGCCGGTCAGGAAGAAGAGCAGCGCGTAGGAACCGAGAGCTCCGGGTCCCAGGAACCGTGCCACCACGATGAGCGACGCGTAGTGGAGGAGGTTGGTGAGCAGCAGGGAGACGCCCTGGAAGCTCGAGAACTTCGCCAGATGCGTGCCGATCGCCGCTGCGGTGCCGCCGGGATGGCTGTGCTCGTGCTTCTCGGGCTTGATCGCCTGCGACTTTGCCGCGCGCGCCTTGCGGCGGCGATCCCTCTCCTCGGGTGTTCGGTTGTTTCCCATCAGATCTCCCAGATGGACCAGGCCGACAGGTCGAGGCCGGTCTGGTCGCGAAGCTTCTCGGCGTCGTCCCTGAGGGACCTCAGGGTCTCGTCGGGCAGCGCCCCCCGAACGTCGGGGACCTCAATCGAGCGCCCCACGGGGAAGACCGCCCCGGCAAGTGCCCGAAATCGGCGGGCGGAAACGATCCCCCGCCTGCGATCGACGCGGTCAAGCAGCCGTGTGATGAACGTGCCGCGCCGCTTGCCGGACGTGCGGTGCCGCTGCGTCTCGAAGCCGGGGTCCGAGAAGCCGGGGTCGACGCCCGCGAACTCGAACACGCGCCGGAGGGTCTCGTTGCGCTGATTTCGCAGCTCCTCCTGCTCGATGACGAGCACCTGCTCGCGTGGATAGAAGCGCAGAAATCGCTGCAGCTGAGCGTAGTAGTGGCTCCGGGCCAGGTAGGACGTATTCGGATGCATGAGGGTGGAACGCAGATCGCCCTTCTCCCGCCGTTTTGCGTAGTTGTGCACCCAGTGGGCGGCGATCCGGTCGAGGGGGTCGCGCACCATATAGAGGAGCTTCGCGCCCGGCAACACGGCATGCATGCGCTCCGGCACCTCCAGGTGCTGCGGATACGCCGTGTAGTTGGGCGAGGCCTCGCTGCGGACCTTGGCGTTCGGATCGAAGTGGCTGCGGTACCAGTCCACCCCACGCGGCCAGTTCCGCTCGGCGATGAAGAAGTTGAGCTCCTTCGGCCGCGAGACGGAGATTTCGGGATGCAGGCTCAGGTAATAGTGAAGGCCGCTGGTGCCGCACTTCTGTGCCCCGATGACAATCAAATTGGGCAGCGCACCGGGTCCCGAGCGGGCGCTGTCGGTCGGCGCGGCGGCGGCATCTGGGAGGGCACTGGTGGGAGTCGCGTCAGGCGACGCCATGGTGCCCGCGGAGGACTCCATTGCACTCGGAGGGTACAAGCAGCGATCCCCGTTCCGGGCGGCTTGAACGCCTGCTTGTGCGCTTTAGGCCTAGCTCAGCAGGCGCGCGCGGCGGCGGGGCGGCGCCGTTGCGGCATCCACGAGGTCGGGCGGAACCTCGCCCGCAGTGAGCGCATTACGCAGGCGCGGCCGGCCCGCCAGGATCAGCCCCAGGCGCCGGCGCCTGAACTCCCCGTAGTCGCCGCCCGCAAGCTCCGCCTCGCGCTCCCCGGGCGCCGGCACGTGCTCAACGCCCGTGCCGGCCCGCCAGACCTCCCCGATCGCGAGCGAATCGGCCACCAGCAGCACACGCTCAAAGGGCTCCTGGGCCCGGTTCAGCGCGTCCCGGATGGCGGCTTCGTCGGCGCCGAAGGCGAGGATGATCGTGGTCGGTCGTGGGAGGGTGAGCGTCTGGTGGATGAGGCGTGTGATCGTTTTGGGAATCGTGCGGACGAATACCCAGGCTCGGGCGGCGCGGGTACGTAGGGAGGATCGTCGCTGGGTTCCATCGCCGAGAGGCGGATTCCCCACGCTATGCGTGGTCAGTCCTTCTCTCGGCGGTTCAGCGAGTTCCTCGATCCACCGGGCGGCCTCGCGGGCCCCGTTGTCCGGGCGCAGCTCCTCAAGTCTCTCCCTCATTGCCCCGCGGCGGTCAGCGTCGAGGAGCTCGCCGAGGCGGTCCTCGATGCGTTCGTCCTGAGGGCCGTCCACCGCCAGCGCCACCCCCACGCTC
>JBOHSC010000147.1:0-5383 GCA_050733115.1 Gemmatimonadales bacterium | reverse complement strand
AGACTCACAAGATAGCCCGAGCCAAGGGGCGGGGTCAAGTAGCCGGGCTCTCGGGTAGTGGGTCATTCTCATTGTAACAACCGGGTCGGATCAAGCAGCGCGCACATCTCTTCCACCGTCCAAACGTGGTCCGTGAGGCCCGCCGCCATCGCCGGAGTCACGGGATAACGGCGAGGATGGGCTTTGGTCAGCGTCGTGTGCGCCCGGCAGAAGTTGTAGTGCATGAAGTGGAGGGCCACGGCGTGGGCGTGATTCTCCACCTTCCGCGAGAACGCATTGGTCAGCCGGGTAAAGCGCCGCATCCCCATCCGCATGGTCAAGTTCTGCCGCTCCACGAAAGACGTAGAGATGTGATCGGGGTCCGGGTCGCCCGTCTGCACCTCTTTGATTGCGCCGATGCAAACGGGCGGGCTATAGGTGCGCTCGTCTCCGGCGAGTCTGCCGTAAATCTTGGTGATCGTCCCGTAGTCCACGTCTGATCCAAAGGCCGCGTCCACGGCCCCCGGATAGGCGTAGAAGCCATCGGTCGTGAGTTGTACACGTCGCGCAAGCCGAGACTCAAGGTCAGCCATGAAGTGCCGCGCCGAGGAGGTATTCCGTCGCCCGACCAGCCACGAAATCATCAGCTTGGAGTCGGTGGCCATGGCGGTCCACGTGTAGATGTCGCCCGCACCCTTGGCCCCCCGCAGCACGTTCTTGCGCTTCGCGCCAACGAAACTCCAAATCTCGTCGCACTGCACCCGTTCCGTGACGATGTTCCGCAGCTTGTGGTCCTGATAGGTCGAGCACATCTCGCCCAGGTCCACCAGCAGCTTGATGACGGTGTTCTTGGAGGCTCCGGTCAAGCGGCAGGTGGCCCGAACGGAGTTGCCCTCGACCAGTGCTTTGACGATTTGGGCGCGACGCGCAAGTGATAGCTGGTTCATGGCTTAGAATGTATGCTTGAGCGGTCAAGTACACAAGACAAAGGGACACCGAAGCATGCAGCCCTGTGTAAGTGACGAGACAGCTTAGGCTTGCGGGCGGGGCTTCCAGCGGGTCAGCGCGGCCTTGCGGGCGATCTGCGAGCGCTTCTTGGCCGAGAGCTTGGCGGCCCTGGCGGGTCCACCCTTCTTGCCTCCCAGCTTGCCCAGCGCGACGGCGGCGGGGTTCTTCTCCCGCTCGGGCGCACGTTCCCCGGTGGCCTGCCGGATGACCCGGAAAGCCGTCTCGTTCACGTCCTCGGGGAGACTTCGCTTGCTTGAGCGCTTTGGCATGCATTGGAGGTTAGCTCACAGTCGGCAATTCTGCAACGGGAGGCTGTCCCTGCAACGATTCGTCACTACTGCTCACCACTCCTGTACTAACCGCGGGCTCACCACTCTCTAATCGGATATTCACGTCAATTGTGCGCTTCAGCATGCGAGCATATGGGGCGTCGGGATGTCCATATCGTATTGTGCATTCAACCCGACCAGTGAAACGCTTGCCCAGTTCGTCAATTACCCGCTGGGGAAAGGGCGCATAGCGAAAGAGGTCGTTGCCCCGTTTGGCAATAACCCCGCCCGAGCCGGCAAACTGAAAGCCGGAGAGGCTGTGACCTCCGATGGTTACCCTGAAGGCGTCTACGTGATACTTCAGCGGAGCATCGACTACAGAGTTGAGTTGAAGGCTTATCTGAAACGCGGCTGCCGTATTTGTCTTGTCCCAGTTGGCGTGAATCCCGGCAGTAAGCCCGTAGGCGTATTGGTCGTGTTCTAGCGCAACCACCCTTGACCGGAGGCCGATCACCTCGCCTTGCACCGACTCAAGGGTCCGTAGGGCGTCTGTCGCTAGTCTGGCAGGGGCGCCGATCAAGTGCCAGACGTATTCCAAGATGGTCAGCCCCATGTAGGCCACGATGGCGTAGGCAAATGTCCGGCCCACAATGGTGATTGGCCGGTGTTCCACCTCGGCCGCAATAGCTTCCCGAAACAGGGTCAGACCAAGACTACTCACCAGCTTTTTCCAGGTGAGGAAGTCCGTGTCCTCGCGCGCCCGCCTGATAGCACGCTTCCAGTAACTCCATGTATTTGGCATCCAGCTACAATACCGCGCCTTTTAGCATTCCACACGATCGAAGTCATGATTATACGCCGTGAAGAATGTCGAAGCGGTGGCCGTCCCGAAGCATGAGGCGCAGTACCCCGTAGTTGTCGAGCGCGTGCATGTAAAGCCGACGCCAGTGGTCGCTGATTGGTACGGTCGAATTCATGACCAGGCGCGCGTATTCTCGCCCGGTCTCGTAGGCCAAGAGGTCGGCCACCTGTAGGCCGTAGAAATCCGGTTTCGGGTGAAATGCCGGGGGGCCACTGAGCACACGCTCGACCAGTGTGGCGTAGCGCTCGTCCTGCGCCATATCGTTATAGCCATCGATGATTTTTTGGTTGTCCTGCGGCGTCCCATTTTCGCAAATCAGGGCGGCCTTCTCGCCAGCCCACCGATCTCTGACCATCATTGCGAGACGGTGGAACCCGAAGCGCGCGCAAAGTTCAAGCGGATCAACTGGCTGGCGATCGTGGCGGCGCACGAGGGCCGTTGGGCCGGTGAAATCAGCCCTACGTCCGGCAACCGTCATGCTTACGAGGGGGAGACCGCAGACGATTTCTACCGCGCGGGCATACACGCGCTCCCGTATCTCCTCGGAAACGCCCTGGTATACACCCTCCCCTTTATGGCAGTCATGGGCCTTGAAGTAGCGTGCCTTAGGATCAGACAGCAGGTCGGCCCAGAGAGGCTGAAGTCGGTCCCAGTCTTCCTTGGGCGCAGCATATCCCGCCAATGCCCCGATGCGCTGCGCCTTGTTCGTCCCGCTGTCATCAAAGAACGCGGTCAGCACGAGCACCTTCCGCTCACTACAAGTTGGGCAATGCAGCCATGCGAGGATTGCCGCTTGAGACTGGGGCGGGTTCATTCCGCACCCCTATTCTCAACTAGGGGGTGTGTAACGCCCGAAACTGACCCACTACCGGCTCTCGGGTAGTGGCCCAACCCACTACCGGCTCTCGAACTCCACCAGCACCTGCCCCTTCTCCACCGCTTCCCCCGGCTTGACCCGCACCACGCGAACCGTGGCGCCGGCGGTGGCCCGGAGCTCGTTTTCCATCTTCATCGCCTCGAGCACCACCACCCCCGACCCGGCGGCTACCACCTGCCCCGGCTCCGCGAGCACCCGCAGCACGAGCCCCGGCATCGGCGCCTTGAGAGGAGGGGTGCCCCGTTGTCCCGTGGCGGCGCCCGTCAGGCTCCGGATGTGGCGAGTACGCTCGTCGATGACCTCCGCCTCCCAATGCTCTCCTCGCAGCAGGACCGTCCAGCGGCCGGCGCCCCCCGGCTCGAAGGCGATCTCCGCCGGGCTCCCGTCAACCACGAGCTGGCGGAGCGGCGTGCCGGGGATCGCGGTGAGCGCGGCTGTGCCGCCCTTCCCCTTCGCGGTCACACGATCGCCATCGACCTCGACCTCGATTTCGCGTCCCGCGACGGTGACGAGGTACTTCATGCGGCGAGATCCAGCACGGCGACAGTCTCGACATGGGCGGTCTGGGGAAAGAGATCGAACGCCCGTACGGCGGAGAGACGATACGACGGCAGCCGGGTGATGTCGCGGGCGAGGGTGGCGGGATCGCAGGAGACGTAGACCACCCGGGCCGGTCGAGCTCGCTCGATCGCAGCCGCGACTCGCGGGTCCATCCCCGTCCGCGGAGGGTTGGTGACGACGAGGTCGGGGCGACTCAACTCATCGAGGAGGTCCTCGACCCGGCCGGCGTGCCGGCGCGCGGAGGGGCCCGTCGACTCGGCGGTGGCCACGGCGCGCCGGTCCATCTCGACGCTCTCCACGCTCGCTCCCGCACCGGCCAGAATCGCGGTGGTCTCGCCAATGCCGGCGTACAGATCCCAGATGCGCCGTCCCGCAATATCGCCGAGCTGCTCGACGGCGAAATGGCGCACCTGGTCTCCCATCTCGGGGTGGATCTGCTCGAAGACGGTGGCGGGATACGCCTCCCCCGCCCCGGCAACCGCGCGTGGAGCCCCGGCTTCAGGGTGCCACCAGATGGTCGCTTCCTGACCCCGGCTCGACAACTCCGCACGCAACTTCGGACCGGCATCCCAGACCACGGCCGCATCGGAGCGAACGACGACGTGCAGCCCTCCCGAGCGGTCCTGGCGGAGCACCAGTCTGGTCAGGTCTTCCGGGAGTAGGCGGACCAGCGCCCGAAGTTCCCGCCAGAGCGACATGAGCTCAGGGATCGTGATGTGGCAGCGATCGAGCGCGAAAATCTCGTCCGGTCGGTCGTAACGCCTCAGGCCGATCGGATTGCCGCCCCGACCGGCGGCCAGAGTGAGTTTGGTGCGGTACTCGAAGGCCTTGGCCGCGACAACGAGATCGGGATCGGGAACGTCGAGCCTGGCCAGGCGCCTGAGCGCGTCGCCGACGAACGAACGCCGGGCCTCCTGCTGGGCAGGCAGGGAAATATGCTGGAGCTGGCAGCCGCCGCAGTCGTCCCTCACGAAATGAGGGCACCGCGGCTCCACCCGTTCGGACCCGGGCTCGAGAAGCCGTCCGGGCCGTGCCCGGGCGAATCGCCGGTGCTCGCGCAGGGCGGTGAGCTCGACGAGATCGCCCGGGGCGGTGCGCGGCACGAAGACCGTCCGCCCGTCCTCGAGCTTCCCGATGCCATCGCCGCCGGCTGCGAGGCGGAGGATACGGACCGGTATCACCCGAGCCCCTCGAGCCGCGCCTGCTCGAGCCATGCGGAGCGGGCGCCATCGTCCGAAGTGACGATCGGGCGGCGCGATTGCCGCGCCTCCTCCTCGGCGAGCACGGCGCCGATGGCCACGCGAAGGGCATCTGAATCGGAGAGCACTGGCTGCATGAGGTCGCCGCGACGCTCGAGGAACTGCACGTCGATGTCGCCCTCCTTGAAGGCGGCGTCGGCCATGAGGCGCCGGTGGAATCCCTGGTTGGTGGCGACGCCGGCCAGGACCAGCTCGTCGAGCGCGCGCGACATCCGGGCGATGGCCGCGGCACGATCGGGAGCCCAGACGATGAGCTTGGCCAGCATCGAGTCGTAGTAGAGCGTCACCTGGCTCCCCACTTCGACGCCGCTGTCCCATCGCACCCCCGGCCCCGACGGTGCGCGGAGGTAGGTGATCTTCCCCGTGGAGGGAAGAAACCCGTTGGACGGATCTTCGCTGGTGATCCGGCATTCGATCGACCATCCCCGCGGGTGGAGCCACCCCGGGGCAACCCGCATCGGAAGCCCGGCCGCGATGCGGAGCTGCTCGCGCACGAGGTCAACGCCGTAGACCATTTCGGTGACAGGATGCTCGACCTGAATCCGGGTGTTCATCTCCAGGAAGTAGA
>JBOHSC010000146.1:0-5120 GCA_050733115.1 Gemmatimonadales bacterium | reverse complement strand
GTCCTCCGCCTCCTGCCGCCACAGACTCATGAGCTGGTCATCGAAGCCCGGCGCCAACAGGCCAGGCGTATCGGTCACGATGGCGACCGGTTTCACCACTTGCACCAGCAACATTTCCGCATCGAGTGCCTTTGCCAGATTCGTGGCCGGACCAAGGACGGTCTCCGCCAGGGGCGATCCATCGAGCGGCACTATGATCTTGCGGGGCTTGGCGAAAGACGAGGCGGACGTCGCCTCCGCCCCAGGGTGCACGAGCAGAACCGGCACGGTCACCGTTCTCACTAGATAGTCTGCCACGCTTCCGAGCCACGCGCGGTCGAGAGCACCCCGGCCATGCGTGCTCATGACGATCAGGTCCACGCCAATTTCCTGGACGTATTTCTGTATTGCGGGGCCGACCGGCCCTTCGAGGACCGCAGTGCGAATCTCCGACCGGGGCCGCCCGCGGATAGTCCTGGCCATCCGGTGGAGGTACGCCTTTTGCGCCTTGCGCACGTTCAGCTCGAGGGACACGTACAGCTTTTCTCCGCTCGAGCCGAGCGGTGGGGGCGGGAGCTGGTGAACGAGGGCCAGTCGCATTCGAGCCCGCAAGGCCTGTGCGACCGCTTCAGCCAGGGGCAGTGCCTGTTCCGCGAGCAACGAGCCGTCGAGAGGAACCAGGATGGATGGCGCCATGTGCGGACCTCAGAGTGGAATGGTGAGCACGGCGCAGGGCGCAGTATGGGCGAGCCGGCGTGCCGTGCTTCCTGCTTCGATGATTCCCGGAGGCCCGCCACGATGATACCCGAAGACGAGAACCTCCGCGTTGCTTTCCTCGGTGGCCAGCAGCACCTGCTCCACGATATCCCCTCTCCGCCTCTCGAGGAGTTCGCCGGCGGGCAGAGCTCCAGGCCAGCCCGCAAGCCTATGGCGCTTTCCCGCCGCCCACTTCGGCTCCACGGTCACTGCCCGCAGGTGTCGCCCGAGCCGCTCCGCAAATGCCGTAGCCGAGTTGAGCACGGCGAGACCGCGCGGCGTTCCGTCGAGCGCCACGAGTATACGGCTGAAGGAGGAAGTGTTGCGCGAGACGAAGAGGCAGGGAATGCGGCTCCGGCGCGCCACCGCATCGGCCGTGTCTCCCAGTAACAGACGGCCCAGTTGCGAGCGCTGCTTCCGCCCGAGCACGAGGAGATCGGCGGCCCGGTCTTCCGCGAAGCGGCAGATCTCGATGCCGGGTGCTCCAAATGCAATGCCGAGCTCAACCGACACGGCGGGTGGGAGCCGGCTCAGCTCCGGCTCCAGCCATCGCTGCAGCCGCTCCATGGCGCCGCCGGAGTAGTCGAACTCCTCCGGCACACCCTCCTGCCCGACCGCGGCGAGGATGGGCACGGCGGCGGCGGTCACCGCGCGCATGACTGTGACCCGCCCCCCGGCGCGGTGGGCCAGTGTGATACCCGCGCGGACCGCCCGTCGGCCGGCCTCGGATTCGTCGGTGGCGGCGACGATGTGACGAAGATCCATGGCTTCCTCCACTGTCTGCTGAGTGTGGTGGGACCAGCATATTCACTCAGCCATGAAGAAAGAATGAAAGGAGTCCGAAATCCGGCAGCGGTTCCGCCGCGCTGATCCGACCTTACTATTGGGTATGCCGAACGCTCCGACAGTTCATCCTCTGGCCACACAAGAGCGGCTGGAGCGACTTGTGATCGCCACCTCGGCGCTGATTACCGAGGTGTCGCTGGAGGGCGTCCTCGACCGCGTGGTTCGCGTGGCGGCAGAAGTGATCGGCGCCCAGTACGCCGCCATCGGCGTTCTGGCGCCTGACGGGCGGCTTCTCGAAAGCTTCACCACTCACGGCATCGACGCCGAGCAGCGGGCCCTGATCGGAGAGCCACCCAAGGGCCACGGGATTCTCGGCCTGGTGATCCGCGAGACCAGGCCCATCCGGCTTCCGGATCTGACGAAGCACCCCGATTCCTACGGGTTCCCTCCGCACCACCCTCCGATGAACTCCTTCCTCGGTGTCCCCATCATCGGTCGCCGGGGTGTCTTCGGCAATCTCTACCTCACCGAGAAGCTCGGTGCAGCAACGTTCGGTGAAGAGGACGAGTACATCGCCGTCCTTCTGGCGGCCATCACCGCGGCCGCGGTGGAAAACGCCCGCCTGCACGAGGAGAGCGCCCGGCTGCTGGAGGAGGTCCAGCAACTCCAGCGAACGCGCGAGCGCTTCTTCGCCATGGTGAACCACGAGCTCAGAAACGCCCTGGCGGCGGTGTTCGGATGGGCCGAGATGCTGGTCCGAAAGAAGGACCCGTCGACGGTGCCTCGCGCGGCGTTCGAGGTACTCGACTCCGCCCAGCAGGCGATCGGATTGATCAACGACCTTCTCGATCTGAGCCGGCTCGATGAGGACCGGCTCCGTCCGGTCATCCGCGCCGTAGACCCGAGCTCGATCGCCCGGAGGGCGGCGGGACGGGTCACTCCCGCCGCCGAATCGAAGGGCGTGACGCTGAGTCTCGAGCTCGGCTCGGGCCTGCCGAGTTGCGAGACGGACGCCAGCCGGGTGGAGCAGATCCTGGTCAATCTGCTCGGCAACGCCATCAGCCACACGCCCGACCGAAGCACCGTGCGGCTCGGCGTGAAGGCCCGCGACTCGCTGGTGCTCTACACGGTGGAGGACGAAGGGGCCGGTGTTCCCGAGGACGAGGCCGAGCGAATCTTCGACATCTACGTGACCAAGGCGGATGAGGAGAGCCGGGGAATCGGATTGGGCCTGCCACTCTCGAGGCGCCTGGCCCGCCTGCTGGGTGGTGAGCTCAGGGCGATCCTCAGGCCCGGGCACGGAGGCTGCTTCGTGCTTCAGCTTCCTGCCTCCCCCATAGCATGAAGAAATCTTCATGATTGCTTGCCGGGGCCTTCATCGCTGCCGGATAGATTGGCTCAAATGAAGATTCTCGTCGTCGAAGACGACCGCAAAGTCGCGGGCTTCATCGAGCAGGGGCTCAAGGAGGAGGGATACGTGGTGGACGTCGCCCCTGATGGCGACGAGGCCACGATGCTCGCGCACGTCTACGACTACGACGTGATCCTGCTTGATGTCGTCCTCCCCAAGAAGAACGGATTCCAGATCGCCGCCGAGCTGCGGCGCGAGGGTCGCAATACTCCAATTCTCATGCTGACCTCGCGAGACGGGGTCGAGGATGTCGTCCGCGGACTCGACGCCGGCGCCGATGACTATCTCTCGAAACCGTTTCTCTTCGATGAGCTCCTGGCCCGGATCCGCGCGCTGCACCGCCGCGGCGGGGCCGAGAGACTCGAGGTCCTGCGCTATGGTCCGATCGAGCTGGACCGTCTCCGGCACCGGGCGACGATAGCCGATCGTCGCCTCGACCTCACCCCCAAAGAGTTTCAGCTTCTCGAGTACTTCCTCCTGCACGCCGAGGAAGTAGTCCGCCGCACGACGCTTCTGGAAAAGGTATGGGACATGCACTTCGATCCGGAGAGCAACGTCGTGGACGTGCACGTTGGGAATCTCCGGCGAAAACTCACCGAGGCGGCGGGAGAGCAACTCCTCGCCACGATCCGGGGAGTGGGCTTCAGCCTCCGGCGGGGAGGCGACTCCGCCGAGTTCCCGGCGGCGCCCTGAGGCGGTGGAGTGCCGGCCTCCTCCCCGCCGGCGCCATCCTTTTCATCGTCCTCGGCCTGACACTGCGTCTGGGTGGGCAAATCGAATCCGCCGCGCTGGCCTGGTCGGCGGGGCTGGCGGTCACCGGTTTTCCGGTCGTGTGGCGCACCCTTCGCGGAATCGTCGTGGGGCGCTTCGCGGCCGACCTGGTGGCCATGCTCGCCATCGTGACCGCTCTGCTCCTGGGCCAACCGCTCGCGGGACTGATCGTGGTCCTGATGCAGACCGGTGGGGAGGCCCTCGAACGATACGCCGAGGGACGCGCGTCCCAGGCGGTGCGCGAGCTGGAGGCCGCGGCTCCCCGCCTCGCCCACCGGCTCCGCGCCGGCCAAGTGGAAGACGTGAGCGCCGAGGCGATCGCAATCGGGGACACGCTTCTCCTTCGCCCCGGCGAGCTGATTCCCTCCGATGCCGTGGTCCTCGAGGGGCGCTCCCACGTCGACGCGTCTCGCCTGACAGGAGAGCCGCTGCCCGTCAGTGCCCGGCCGGGGACACCGCTGCTGAGCGGCAGCCTCAATCTGGAGGGCGCGCTCACGGTCCGCGCGACTGCGCCGGCTAGGCAAAGCCAGTACGCAAAGATCGTGGAGCTGGTGCGGACAGCCCAGGCCAGCAAGTCCCCGCTGCAACGGCTCGCGGATCGCTACGCTGTGTGGTTCACTCCGGCGACCCTTCTGGTATGCCTCGCCGCATATCTGATGTCCGGCGATCCCCTTCGAGTGCTGGCGGTGCTGGTGGTAGCGACTCCGTGCCCGCTCATCCTGGCCACCCCGGTGGCAGTGGTGGGCGGGATCAATCGCGCGGCCCGTCACGGGATCATCTTCCGCCATGGTGCGGGGCTCGAGCAGCTCGGCCGAGTCACCACGGCCGTGTTCGACAAGACCGGAACGTTGACCTTGGGACGTCCCAAGGTGGCGCGAGTCCTGGCAATCCCACCCTGGGCCCCGAACGAGGTGCTTCGCATCGCGGCGGGCGTCGAGCACGGCTCGAGTCATTTGCTCGCCCGGACCCTGGTGGAAGCGGCCACAGCCCGGGGGATCGAGACGCCGGATGGAAGCGACATCACCGAGGCGCCGGGTCAGGGTGTATGGGGACGTGTAGAAGGCCGCATGGTCACCGTCGGCGGCTGGTCCTTCGTGGTGGGGCGCAGTCCCGACGCCGACGCCGCGTTCGAGCGATTGCTCGAGTCGAGCCGGGCAGAAGAGCTCCGAGCCTTCGTGACGGTGGACGGCCAGGCGGCGGGCATCGTGGAATACGCGGACCAGTTGCGACCCGGGATGAGACCGTTCATCGAAAGGCTCCGGCGACTCGGAATCCGGAGGATCCTCCTGCTCTCCGGCGACAGCGAGGAGAACGCGGCCGCCGTCGGGCGCGCAGTCGGCATCCGTGAGGTCCACGGCGATCTCCTCCCCGAGGCCAAGGTGGCGTCCGTCAATCGCCTCATGAAGGAGGGCGAGCG
>JBOHSC010000145.1:0-6832 GCA_050733115.1 Gemmatimonadales bacterium | reverse complement strand
GCCCGAGCCCCGCGCTCAGTCCCCTCCTTCGGGAGCGGATGGGCGACGCGGCGGTGAGCCTTGCTTCCAACATCGGGTACGTCGGCGCGGGCACGGTGGAGTTTCTGCTCGACACCGACGGGCGATTCTATTTCATGGAGATGAACACGCGGATCCAGGTCGAGCACCCCGTGACCGAGATGGTCACGAGCTTCGACCTCGTGAAGGAGCAGATCCGGGTGGCCGCGGGTCAGCCGATCAGCTTCCAGGGCGACGGGCGCTACCTGCGCGGCCACGCCATCGAGTGCCGCATCAACGCCGAAGACCCGTACCGGAACTTCCAACCGTCGCCGGGGCTCATCACGGCCTATCATCCCCCCGGCGGCCCGGGCGTCAGGGTCGACACCCACGTCTACGCCGGCTATACCGTTCCGCCCTATTACGACTCGCTGCTCGCCAAGGTGATCGTGCACGGGTACGACCGCGCGGAGGCGCTCACCCGCATGGGCCAGGCCCTCGACAGCTTCATTCTCGAGGGAGTGACGACCACGATTCCCTTCCTCTCCAGGGTCATCCACCACCCCGACTTTGTGGCGGGGAAAGTGGATACCTGCTTCCTCGAGCGACAGCCGCAACTCTTCCGACAGGACGTATGAAGCTCGACGTCGTCTTCACTCCAGCCGGCCTCACATCGATCGAAGTACCGGGCCGGACGGTGTTCGTCATCGACATTCTCCGCGCGACGACGGTCATGTGCGCGGCGCTCGCTCATGGAGCCAAGGCGCTTATTCCGGTCGCCTCGACGGAGGAGGCGCTCCGCCTGGCGCAGACCATCGGCAGCGGCGACGTTCTGCTGGCCGGCGAGAGGAATTGCGTTACGATACCCGGCTTCCATCTGGGCAACAGCCCGCTCGAGATGGGCCAGCCCATAGTGCGCGGCAAGACGCTGATCGTCACCACCACCAACGGGACCAAGGCGCTGCTGGCTTGCCAAGGGGCCGCGGCGGTCTATGCGGCCGCGGCGGTGAACCTCTCGGCGGCCGCAGAGCGGGCGACGGAGGCGATCGAGCACGACGACGACGTCCTCGTCGTGTGCGCCGGCCGGAACGGCGCCTTCGCGCTCGACGACGCCTACTGTGCCGGCCGCCTGATCGCCGCCGCGCTCGGCAGCCGGAAGCCGGGCCGCGCGCTCAACGACGCCGCGCTGGCCAGTCTCGACCTGGTGCGCCGCTACGGGGAGCGCTGGGAGCGCCCGCTGAGCCGGAGCCGCGGCGGACGGGAGCTGATCAGGCTCGGCTTCCGCGACGACGTGCTCGACTCGGCGCGCCTCGACGCCTATCCCGTGCTGCCCCACTTTCACGAGCGCCGGGTCACGCTTCAGGCCGTACCGGTATGACCCCCGACGCACGCCGCCGCTTCGGCGCTCTCACCGCGCTGGTCCTGGGACTCTTCGTCGGCCTGACGCTGCTGCCGATTGCCATCACCGGTCCGTTCGGCAAGTCGGTGGGCCATGCGCTCTGGCAATGGCTCGGCGCCGGGGCTCTGGGAATCCCGCTGCTCGGCGTGCTGCTGGCGCTCGCCAGCTTCAAGCGGCTGGGCGCTCTCGACATGAAGCGGGTGGCTCTTCTCGTCATCGGCCTCAGCCTGCTTGGCCCGTACATCGTTGGCGTGCTGGCGGGCATTCAGTCCACCGACCTCCTCATGGACGTGGCCGACCGAGGACTCGCAGCCCGAGTGGTAGGGGTTGTGCCTGGATTTTTCGCTGAGGCGCTTTGGCCGAGAATCGGAGTAGTCGGAGCCGTGCTCCTGGGATTCCTGGGGTTTTCGGCGCTCACCCTCGTCACATTCGCCTGGCATCCGCTCCAGCGCCTCGAGTGGAAGCCGGCCGATCCGGCGGAGAAGGACCAACCCGGCAAGCCTGGGCGGAAGCGGCGCATGGCGGAGGGGAGCAAGCCAGAGCTCGAGCCGGTGGCCGTTGTAGCCGAGAAGGAAGAGCCGCCCGAAAAGGCCGCACCCGAAAAGATCGATGCGAAAGCGCCGAAGCCGAAACCGGCGAAGAAGCCCGAGACACGGCGCGCGCCCGGCGGCGAGGCCCTGGGACGGGTGTGGGAAGTGGATCTCCTCGAGGCGCCGCGCACCCGGAGCATCGACGCCGGCGAGGCGGAGCTCGACGAGCTGCAGGAGAGGCTCGAAGGAACCCTCGCCGAGTTCAAGGTCGAAGGAGACGTGGCGGGCAGGACGACGGGCCCCGTCGTCACCCAGTACGGCGTGCGCCTCCGGCCCGGGGTCAAGATGAACCGACTGGTGGCGCTGGCCGACGATCTGGCGCTCAAGATGAGTGCGCGCTCGGTGCGGGTGGCCCGGATTCCGGGACGCGACATGGTGGGCGTCGAAGTCCCCAACCCCAAGTCGCGAGTAGTGCTCTTGCGGGAGCTGCTGGAGGACGACGCATGGACCGGCGAGGAGCGGCTGCTGCCGGTAACACTGGGACTCGACCTCGAGGGCCGGCCGGTGATCGCCGACCTCGCCAAGATGCCGCACCTCCTCATCGCCGGCGCCACCGGGACCGGCAAGTCGGTGGGCATCAACGCCATCATCACGTCGCTCATCTACCACTACCAGCACAAGGAAGACCTGCGACTCCTCATGATCGATCCGAAGATGGTCGAGCTCTCGATGTACAAGGAGCTTCCCCATCTCCGGCACCCGGTCGTGACCAACAACAAGGAAGCGGCGCGCGTGCTCAAGTGGGCGGTCGGCGAAATGGAGCGCCGCTACGCCCTGCTCGAGGCCAACGGGGCGCGCAACACGAGCGACTTCAACCGCAAGGTGCTCGACGGCAAGCCGCTCCGGCACCCGGTGGTCAAGAAGGTGACCCTCACCGACATCGCCGCCGAAGCGCCCGACACCCCTCCTCCGCCCCCGCCGACGGTGGAGTACACCGACGGCAAGCTGCCGCTCATCGTGATCGTCGTCGACGAGCTCGCCGACCTGATGATGACGGTCCAGGCCGACGTCGAGACGCCGCTTGCCCGGCTGGCGCAGAAGGCGCGGGCCGTCGGGCTCCACCTCATTCTCGCGACGCAGCGTCCCTCGGTGAACGTCATCACCGGTCTCATCAAGGCCAACTTCCCGAGCCGGATCGCCTTCCGCGTCGCGTCGAAGGTGGACAGCCGCACCATCCTGGACCAGAATGGCGCCGAGGCGCTGCTCGGCAAGGGCGACATGCTCTTTCTCGAGCCCGGCAAGAGCGAGCCGATGCGACTCCAGGGTGCGTACATCTCCACCGAGGAGAGCGAGCGGGTGATGGACCGATACCGGCGCTGGCGCCTCGAGCGGGAGCGGGGCGGCGTGCCGGAGGGCACCGAGAGCAACATCCTCGACGAAGTGCCGGAAGGCGATGGCGAGGAGGGGCGCCCGCAGGAGGCCGGAGAGCGCGACCCGCAGTTCAAGGATGCGGCCATTGCCTGCGTGCAAAACCAGGGTGGCTCCACGTCGTTGTTGCAACGGAAGCTCGGCATCGGCTACGGCCGCGCAGCGCGCATCATGGACCAGCTCGAGGAGGCGGGAATTCTGGGACCGGCCAACGGCAGTAAGCCCCGCGACGTGCGCGTGGGCATCGATCAGATCGACGAGTATTGCCGATGAGCCGGCTTCGGAGTGCGCTCCTGGGGCTGGCCGTCCTGTCTGCCACCGGCGCCACGCCGGCCGTGGCGCAGGCCGACCCGGCCGAGCGTCTCGTCGGCGCCATGCTTGGGAAGACGCCGCTCGAACGCGATCTGGAGACGCTCACCGATCAGATCGGCGGGCGGGCGACCGGTTCGCCGGCCAACCTGCGCGCCGTCGATTGGGCGCTGGGCCGCTTCAGGGACGCCGGCGTCGATGCGCGGAAAGAAGCGTTCCGGATGCCGGCGCTCTGGCTGGAGCGGTCCGCGAGTGCCACGGTGAAGGGAGATGGCGTGAGCTTCTCGCCCCGCGTCGTGGCGCTGCCCTTTTCCACGGCGACGCCCAGCGGAGGACTCACCGCGGCACTCGTGGACGCCGGATCAGGGCGGCCCGAAGACTTTACCACCCTGGGCGCCCGGGCGAAGGGCGCCTTCGTGCTGGTCGAGACTGAGGAGCTGAAGGACATCGACGGACTCTTCCGCGAGTACAACGAGTCGGCGGCCATCGAGGCCAGGGCGATTGCGGTGGGCGCCGCCGGATTGATCTACATGTCGTCGCGCCCCAACGACCTTCTGGCACGGCACAACGCCTCGCTCGGCACCAAGAACGACCGGCCGATGATGATGATGGAGCGCGACGGCGCCGCACGGGCTCTGCGCCTCCTGCGCACCGGCAAGTCGCTCACCGTCTCGGCGGCCCTCGACATCCAGTCGGGGCCGGCGTACGAGAGCTACAACGTCGTCGGGGAGATCAAGGGGACGAGACAGCCGGAGGAGTTCGTGGTGATCGGCGCCCACCTCGACTCGTGGGACCTCGGCACCGGCGCGCTCGACAACGGCGCGAACGCGATGATGGTGCTCGACCTGGCCCGGCAGATCCACCGCCTCGGGCTCAAACCTGCCCGCACGATCCGCTTCGTGCTCTGGAACGGCGAGGAGCAGAACCTCACCGGCTCCTACGGGTACACGCTGAGCCATTCCGCCGAGCTCGACCGCCATGTGATGGCATCGGCGTACGACATCGGCACCGGACGGATCACCGGTTTCTTCACCGGCGGCCGCTCGGACATGATCCCGGTGCTCGAGCGGGCGCTCGCCCCGGTGGCGGGGCTCGGGCCGTTCGCGCACATCAACGCGCCGGTGGTGGGGACCGACAACTACGACTTCATGATGCAGGGTGTGCCCAACCTGGTGGGCAATCAGGAGTCGGCCAACTACGGACCCAACTATCACGCCCGCTCCGACGAGTTCGGCCGAGTCGATCTGCGACAGCTCCGGCTCAACGCGGCCATCGCCGCCGCGGTTACCTGGGGCTTCGCCAATCTCGATCTGGCTTTACCGAGGCAGTCGACCCAGCAGGTCGACTCGCTGGTGCGCGGCACCGATCTAGCCGATCAGATGAAGACATTTGGCGTGTACGACGCCTGGGCCGCCGGAACCCGAGGTCGGAAGCCGTAACGGCGTTCACGACTCCTCGCCGGCTGTGACCAGCACCTTCCGCAAATCAGCGCCCCCCGAGCGGTGAAAACGATTGCCGTGCATGGACGGCGCACCGCTACACTCGGGCATGCGCGAGGGGCGGAGCTTCATCCCGACGGCGGAGTGGATCGACGCCCGGCAGGTCCGCGGCATGGCGGGCGAACGGGTCGCACTGGCATACCTCACGTCGTGCGGGTGGGACATCGAGGTGCACCGGTTCAAGTGGGGCCGTCACGATCTCGATCTGGTGGCGCGTCGTGATCGGCTGGTGGCGTTCGTGGAGGTCAAGACCCGCCGGTCGCTGGCGTGCGGTACACCCCAGGAATCGGTCGGATGGCGCAAGCGGGTCATCATCGGCCGGCTGGCCGAGCTCTGGCGGCTGCGCCACGGCCGGCCGGGCGACGCATACCGGTTCGATCTGGTGGCGATCCGGGAGCTGGGGAAGGGTCGGTACCACATCGATCATGTGGGGGACGCGTGGAGGCTTGGTAGGTGACTCAAAACAAGTCACAGAAAAACTATTGCTTCGGAGAAGTTTCGGTTTTAGATTAGTCTGTCGTATCTAAGTGTAGTAAAATAGGTCACTCCAATACCATGAGGACGCCAATGCCCGCCGACGAAACCAGACTCGAGGCCGATCGCCGTAAGGCCCTGGGTCTCGCCATCTCCCAGATCGAAAAGCAGCTGGGCAAGGGCTCCATCATGCGCATGGGCAGCGACTCGCCCCGAGTCAGGGTAACGGCCATTTCCACCGGCGCCATCAACCTCGATGCCGCCACCGGTGTGGGCGGCGTGCCTCGCGGGCGCATCACCGAGATCTACGGCCCCGAATCGTCCGGCAAAACCACCCTCACGCTCCATCTCGCCGCCAACGTCCAGAAGGCCGGCGGCGTCGCCGCCTATGTCGACGCCGAGCATGCGCTCGACATCGACTACGCCAAGAAGCTGGGCGTCAACATCGAAGACCTGCTCGTCTCCCAGCCCGATACCGGCGAGCAGGCGCTCGAGATCGTCGAGATCCTGGTCCGCTCCGGCGCCGTCGATCTGATCGTCATCGACTCGGTGGCGGCGCTGGTGCCCAAGGCCGAAATCGAGGGCGAAATGGGCGATAGCCACGTCGGTCTGCAGGCCCGGCTCATGAGCCAGGCGCTGCGCAAGCTGGCCGGCGCCATCAACCGGTCCAACTGCGCCGTGGTCTTCATCAATCAGCTCCGCGAAAAAATCGGCGTCATGTTCGGCAATCCCGAAACCACCACCGGCGGCAAGGCGCTCAAGTTCTACGCGTCACTCCGGCTCGATATCCGCCGCATCGGCCCCGTCAAGGAGCGCGAGACGGTCATCGGCAACCACGTGCGCGTGAAAGTGGTCAAGAACAAGGTGGCGCCGCCGTTCCGTCAGGCCGAGTTCGACATCATGTTCGATGAGGGAATCAGCCACACCTCGCTGCTGGTAGATCTCGCCGCCGAGGCCAACATTATCCAGAAGTCGGGCGCCTGGTACTCCTACGGCGATCAGCGTATCGGGCAGGGCCGGGAAAACGCCAAGCTCTTCCTCCGCGACAACCCGCCGCTCATGGCCGAAGTCGAGGGCAAGGTGAAGGAACTGCTCGGCGTTCATGCCGTGGTGGCCGGCGCCGGCGCGGAGGACGACGAGTGACCCTCCCGGCCATCACCGCGCTGGAGCCCGATCCCAGGCGTCCGGGCACGCTC
>JBOHSC010000144.1:0-12556 GCA_050733115.1 Gemmatimonadales bacterium | reverse complement strand
ACGCAGACCTGGGCGCGCTCGATGGCGCGCTCGGTCCGAAGGGTGGAGTAGAACTCCAGGTCATCTTCCACTTTAGCTCGCCTGCGTAACCCTGCAGTATCTATGAACTTGAGGAGCCTTCCGTTGTAGCGCAAGGGCGAATCGACGGCGTCTCGCGTGGTGCCGGCCTCGGGTGCGACGACGTGCCGCTCCTCACCGAGAAGGCGATTCGTCAGCGATGACTTGCCCGCGTTCGGCCGGCCGACCACGGCGACCTCGATTGCCACCTCGGCTTCCGATTCATCTACCGCCGGAAGTCGCTCGACCACGGCATCGAGCAGATCACCGCTGCCCTTCCCCACCGCCGCGCTCACACCATGCGGATCGCCGAAGCCGAGCTGGTAGAAATCGAATTGCGAAGTGCTGCGCTCCAGGTCGTCCAGTTTGTTCACCGCGACGACCACCGGCCGGTCGGTATGTCGGAGGCGGTCGGCGATGGCGCGGTCGACCGGATTGATTCCCTCGGGCCCGTCCACCACGAACAGGACCAGATCGGCTTCGGCCAGCGCGAATTCTACCTGCTGCCTGATGGCCCGGTCCATCGAGTCTTCGGAATCGGGCACCAGGCCGCCGGTGTCCACCAGCCAGAAATGACGCCCGCGCCACTCCGCGTCGCCGAAGTGCCGGTCGCGTGTCGTGCCGGGACGGTCGGAGACGATTGCCGGACGCCCGCCGAGAATCCGGTTGAACAACGTGGACTTGCCGGTGTTCGGCCGGCCCACAATGGCGACTGTCGGCTTGTTCATGCGGCCACCGGAGCGAGGAGCGCATCGGCGAAATCCTTCGAGGCGCGCACCTCGAACGGCAGCGACCCGGCCAGGTGGTCGAAGCTCATGCTGTCGATGAAGAGGCCGTCGTCATTGAGCGACTCGCCCGGTATGAGCGCGAGGTCGAACGTGTTCCGCGCCTGCAGGGCGGCCTGCATCGCGGCCCCGGGGAGGAGACCGGCGGTGGTGACCGATGCGCCGAAGAGCGAGTTCACGACCGGAATGAGATCGAAGTGCGCACCGGTTACCTGTGCGAGCGGCTCGAGAACCATCGGCATGAGCCCGGCCATTGCCGTCCCGGTCACGATGCCGACTCGCCGCCCGTCCCAACCGCGCAGGTCGGGGGTCTCATCGATGATGCGCTGCTGAAGCCAGCGAACCGCGCCGACACCGTTTTCCACCTGGTCGAATCCGTCGTAGACGGAGGCCGGGGGGAGCTCGACTCCAGCGCGGAGGTACAGCTCATCTGCGCCGAAGGCCCAGGCGGTTCCCCGCTGGCGCCGCGAGATGCCGGCCCGCTCATCGATGAGCGCGATGGCGGCGCGACACTCTTCCGCGGTGGGCTCGCGCACGAGATGGTGCTTGCTGAATTCCGTGAGACCCACCGGAACCACCGAGCAGCCGAGAACAGCCGGCCCGAACTCGAACAGCTCCGAGAGCGTCTGGCGGAGGACCGCGCCGTCGTTCACGCCGGGCGACATCACGATCTGGGTGTGAAACTCGATTCCGGCGTCGGCGAACTCGCGGAGCTGCGGCAGGATCTCGGGGGCGGACGGATTCCGCAGCAGATACCGCCGGATGGTGGGATCGGTCGCGTGCACGGAAACGTAGAGCGGAGAGAGCCGGTATTCCTTGATGCGGCGCACGTCCCGTGGCTTCAGATTGGTCAGCGTCGCGAAGTTGCCGTAGCGGAAGGAGAGCCGGTAGTCGTCATCGCGGATGTAGAGCACATCACGGAGACCGTCGGGCAGGCCGTCAACGAAACAGAAGTCACATCGATTGGAGCACCGGCGGATGCGCACCGGCTCGAGGGCCACGCCGAGCGGCTCGCCGAGGGGGCGCTCGATATCGAACTCGATCTCCTCGCCACCAGGCTGGCGCACGTGCAGGAGGAATGCCTCCTCGGCGGTGGCAAATTCCCAGTCGAGAAAATCCTCGAGCTCCCGCCCGTCGACCGAAATGAGCTCGGTGCCCACCCGCAGCCCAAGCTCCTCGGCGATCGACCCCTCTTCGACTGCTGTCACTCTGATCATTCGATGTCCCGAGCGCCCGCCGCGCCATTGCGGACGGATAGCCGTCAAAGATGGCTTGGCGAGCGCGTAAATTCAAGTGCCTATGTCACTTCGGCACCAAGCCCGAAGTGCTTTCTGAAGCGATGCGCTGGTACCTGCCGTCGGGACGAAGCTCCCACGCCTCCGCATCGGCCAGCTCCCGCTCCAGGATCTCCGCGAGGCGGGCGCGACCATCGGCTGCTTGAACCGGCACCACCACTTCGACTCGCTGCCGAAGGTTTCGCGGCCGCCAGTCGGCCGAGCCGATGCAATAACGGTCGTCGCCCCCGTTCCCGAAGTGGTAGATCCGCGCATGCTCGAGGAATCTCCCGAGGAGACTGATCACCCTGATTCTGCTCGATCGACCGGGGACAGACGGCCGGAGCGTGCAGAGCCCCCTGACGACCAGCTCCACCTCGACCCCCGCCTCCGACGCACGGTAGAGCGCGGCGATCACCTCCCGGTCGGCGAGGCCATTGAGCTTGGCGCGGATCCGGGCCTCACGTCCGGCAAGCGCGTGACCGATCTCCGTCTCGATTTGCCCGAGCAGCCACGGCAGAAGGTGGGTCGGTGCCACCGCGATCCGCCGGTATGATCCTGCGGGCGGGTGACTCGAGCCGGTGAGCTCGTTGAAGAAGTCGTGGACGTCGGCGCCCAGCTCGGGGTCGGCGGAGAAGAGCCCGAGATCGGTGTAGAGTCTCGCGGTCGCCGCGTTGTAGTTGCCGGTGCCGACGTGCACATAGCGGCGAAGTACGTCGCCTTCCCGGCGCAGCACGAGGCCCACCTTCGCATGATTCTTGAGCCCCACCACACCGTAAACGACCGCTACACCCGCACCTTCGAGTTGCTGTACCCACGCGATGTTGCGCGACTCATCGAAACGTGCCTTCAGCTCCACGAACAGCACTACCTCCTTCCCCGCGGCCCGCGCTCTCAGCAGGGCATCGACAATCGGACTTCGATCTCCCACCCGATAAAGGGTGATACGGATCGAGGTCACCGACGGGTCGTCGGCTGCCTCACTGAAGAATCGCACCACACTCGCGGCGAAGTCGTCGTATGGATGATGGACCAGCACGTCGCCGGCCCTGAGCCGGTGCCAGATGTCGGAGTCGTTCGCGAACGGGTCCCGGCCCGTGTGAGGCACGAATCGGCCGTTCGGGACCGCTGCCCCGCCCAGCTCGCGCAGCGAGCGCAAATCGAGCATCCCGTCTACCTCGTACACATCACCGTCCGCCAGCCCCGCACCTTCGGCGTGCCGCTCGAAGCGCAGCTCCCACCTGATACGGTCGCGGACCTCGCGCGGCATCCGCTGCTCGACCTCGAGCCGGACCACGGCGTTCGACGCCCGCCCCCCCACCGCCTCCCTCATCGCCTGGAGGAGATCGCCGGCGTCCTCCTCGTCGAGATCGATTTCCGCGGCGCGGGTGAGGCGGAAAAGATGGACCCCAGTGATCGCCCTCTCGGGATAGAATGCCGCGACATTCGCTCGAACGACCTCTTCGACCGGAATCAGGCTCCCGTCGTCCCCAGCGGGGAGGAATCGGGGCAGACGGTCGGGAATGCGCAGGTAGGCGAAATGGGTAGCCCCCGCGTCTGCGTCGCTGAGCGAGACCGCGAGGCAGAGCGTCAGATGAGGCAGGAGCGGCACCGGAAAGCCGGGGCTGATGGTGATCGCCCGCGGCGTGAGAAGCGGAAAGATTTCGCGGTGAAATCGTTCGAGCAGGCGGGAGTGCGGCTCAACGCCCAGCTCGCCCCATCCGCGGATTACAATGCCGTGCTCCGCCAGCTCACCGAGGCAATCCCGGAAACAGCGCTGCTGGCGTTCCAGCAACGGCTGCAAGCGGAGCACGACCGCGGTCAGACGCGCCTCCTGATTCGCCTGCTTGAGTGCCCCGACGTTCACCATGAAGAACTCGTCGAGATTCGCGCTGACGATCGCGAGAAAGCCGAGCCGCTCCAGAATCGGCGTCCGAGCGTCTTCGGCGAGTGCCAGCACCCGCAGGTTGAACTCCACGAGACTCAGGTCAGAATCGAGGAGTGTCGTCTCATCGCCGACGGCAGCCGGGAGCGGCTCGATCGCCCGATCGCGCCACGCGACCGACGCCGTCGCGGGCTCGAGTGCCACTCCCGACCGGACCGCAAAGGCGATCGCCGCCAGCGTCTCGGCGTCATCCACTCCGGGGCTCCCCGCGCTCGCAATCAATTCTTCGAGTGGAAGCCATGAGACGTTGCCGGCGCCGTTCTGGTCCCGGCGGACCCGTCGGGCCACCCAGACGTCCAGGAGACGCGTGGGACCGGCACCGGGCACGGTTCCGAGCAGCGCGAGGTCGCCGACGCTGCTTCCGAGCACTTCACGGAGAAGGTGCCGGCCCGCGGCCTCCCCCTGTCCGTCCGCCATTGGGAGCCGGAGCCGCCCCCCTTCCCGTACGAGTGCGACCTTCCCGCGGTCGAGTGCCAGGAGGGCGACGCTGCGACCCGACGCCAGCGAGCGCGCGAGCGCCTCGCTCTCGAGCGCGGCGGAGAGCCGTTGAGCTCGCGTGAGCTTGCCTTCGAGCATGAGACGAAGACCGGGGACTCCGCGCATGGTCTCGCTGATGCGCTCGAGGGCGGGGCTCCCGCCGTGAAGGCGCCTGACCTTGAGCTCCTGGAACGCGCGGGTGATGCCGCTTCGGCGGACCGACACTGCGTCGTACACGAAGGTGAATTTTCCTCTCCAGGGCCAGCGCGAGCGTGATTCGCGCGTGAGGCGCTCGACCTCCAGCTCCGCGAGCACCAGGAGGGCGGCCGGGTCGACACCGCCGCGCAGTCGCCGTGCCGCTTCGCTCGTGCCCCCGAACGCAGAAGCCCAATCGGCCTCCGGAGTCTCCGACGCGACGACCCGCGCATCGGGGAACCCGACGCTGAGAATGCGGCGATCGTCGGCGCCCACCCGCCAGCGGCAGATGATTCCCCGTCTGGACAGCGCGCCGTCGGCGGTGTCGAAGTAGAGGTCTCGATGAAAGGTGCGGATGACTGGAGCGGAGGGAAGCCGTAGGGGGAGACGACTGGCCGCGAGCTCACGAAGGAGATCGAGCGCCGCCACGTCCCACTTGAGCTCCCGTCCGGGCGGGGCGCTCACCGTATCCGGCCCGAGAGGGCGCCGGCGGCGCGCGCCCGGATCGATTCGAGGACCGAACCGAGGCCCTTCTGGAAGCGTGGATCGTCGCGCACCCGGTCGAACAACCCGGAGTCGAGCTGCCAGTTGGAGATCACCGGTGTGAGCTGCGCCGACCGCCGGAGCCATTCGAGCGACCGGTCTACATCGCCGATCCACGCATAGTAGGCCGCCATGTCGGAATACTGATACGCATTGACGTATTCTCCCCCGATCAGACGGGATGCGAGCGAATCGCTCAGCGAGCGTGCCTCCGCCGGCCGGCCCGCAGCGCTCAGGCACATGGCGCGTGCCGCGAGCCAGGGACCGAGCTCGAGGGTGAGACAGCGCTGCGGATCGCCGCTCAGGAGAAGCGAATATGCCTGAAGCACTGCCGACACCGGATCGCCGGGCGAGAAAGCCCGCGCGCGCCGCGACTCCTCGAACGCGAGATCGTATTTGCGCCCGCCAAGTGCGAGCACGATGAGGCTGTATCGGAGCCCGGGAGAGAGTGGATCGAGCCCCAGCGCCGCCTGGGCCAGCGGCACGGCCTCCCCATACTGATGATCGTGCGCCAGCGACGCTGCCGCCGACATCTGAATGCTCGCGTCGTTCGGCTTGAGCTTCCGCGCCCGGCGGACTTCGGCCAGAGCGGAGTCGATCGGCCCCGACAGCAGCGCCAGTGCATCGGCCAACGCGTGATGCCCCTCGGCCAGATCGGGATCGAGACTCACGGCCCGCCGTGCCAGCCCCGCGGCGCGCGCCGCCATCACGTACCGGTCGGCCTCGCCGGGATACCCGTAGAACACCCAGGTCGAAGTGGACGAGCTGAGTCCGGCGTACCCGATCGCATAGGTGCTGTCCGCGTGCACCGCGTCCTCGAACGCGCGGATGGCGGCATCCAGCGAATGGGCGTCGCGGTGCTGCAGCAGGTACCGCCCGCGCAGCATGGCGTCGAAGGCGGCGCTCTGAGTCGGCATGGCGCCGGCGGCCATGGTACGGACGCCTCGCAGTCCGGTGGCGAGCTGGCCGCTCACCTTCCGGGCGATCTCCTCCTGGACCCGGAACCGGTCCGACAGGTCACCATCGAAGGAGCCCGCCCAGAGGTGATCCTCGGTCCTCCCCTCGATCAGCTCCACCGTCACCCGGACCCGGTTTCCCTGGCGGCGTACGGCCCCCTCCACGATGTGCCTCACTCCCAGCGTCTCGGCGATCTGTGGCAGCGTCAGGGTGCTCCCCTTCAGCGCCATGACCGAGGTGCGCGAGATGACCTTCAGGCTTTCGACCTGGGCGAGCTGACCGATGATCTCCTCGGTGATGCCCTCGCTGAAGTACTCGTTGCTGGAATCACCGCTCAGATTGTCGAACGGCAGCACCGCCACCGATGCGGTGTAGCGTCCGGTAGTGTCCCCGGCCGGCACGGCCACATGCCCCTGGTGCCGCGCCGGCCGCGTCAGCGTCACCGCGAGCACCACCGTGGCGAGCACCGCGGCCGGTACCATCCAGCGCCCCGCCCTGGCACCCCGGACGGGCTCGTCGCCTTCCGACGGTTCGGCCGGCATGGCAAGGGCCGGAGTGGAAAGCCGCGGGAGCGCGCCGAGCATTTCGCGCAGCGATTGCGCCAGCGCTCCCGCCGACTGAAAACGGTCTTCGGGTGCCTTTGCCAGGCAGCGGCGCACCGTGGGGACAAGACCCGCGGGGATATCCGGCCCGGTGATGTGCTCGAAGGGAGGGTCGGTCGTGAGCTGCTGGGTCAGCACGCTCTTGATCGTGGGTCCGCTGAAGGCGATGCGGCCGGAGAGCATCTCGTACAGCACGCAGCCGAGGCTGTACACGTCACTGCGCCCGTCCACCGTGGTCGCGGCGGTGGCCTGCTCGGGACTCATGTAGGCCACCGTGCCGATCGGAAGCCCGACGCCCGTCAGTGTGGCGCCGCCGGCCAGCTCGACCGCGCGCGCGATCCCGAAGTCCGCGATCACGGCGTGTCCGTTCGAGAGGAGGAGATTCTCGGGCTTGATGTCCCGGTGGATCACCCCGCGGTTGTGGGCGTATTCCAGGGCGTCCGCCACCTCGCACGCGATCGACACCGCCTCCGCCACCGTGAGCCGGCCGCAGCACATGAGCCGGTCGCGCAGCGATTCGCCCTCGATGTACGGCATCACCGAATAGAGCAGGCCGCCTGCCTCCCCCGAGTCGAGGAGCGGGACGATGTTGGTGTGCTGTAGCTGGGCGGTGATCTGGATTTCGCGGAGAAAGCGCTCGGCGCCGACCGCGGTGGCGATGTCAGGATCGAGAATCTTGATCGCGACGAGGCGGCCGTATTTCCGGTCGCGGGCGAGAAATACCTGCGCCATCCCGCCCCGGCCAAGCTCACGCTCGATCGAGTACCGGTCGCGGAGCGCTCGCTGAAGTTCGGGGAGAAGGTCAGTCACGCAGTGTCTGGTTTACCTGGCTTCCACGTTCGTGGCCTGTGACCCGAGCCGGGTGCGGAGGGCCTGCGCCAGGGCGCCGGCGGAGACGCTCTTGCGAAGCCGCACTCGGTACTCGAGCGTGGACAGGCCGCCTGAATCGCGCGTTACCCCCGAGAGTTTCCATTCCTTGACCTGCGCCGCCAGCAGGCTCTCGATGACCGGCTGCGCGCTCTCCTGATTGCCGGTCTGGACCGTCACCGCAGTGGCGAGCGGCTTCCGCACCTTGCTGTCCGTCCCCTGGGGTCGCTCGGCACGCCGCTGGGCCCGGATCGCGATCGCCTCGAGCTGCTCCGGTGTCATCGAGCGAAGGATGTCACGGTCGAGGAGTGACACGAACGCGCCGGAACGGTTGGCCAGGGCACGGGACCGCTGGAGCCGGCGCGCCGCACCCGGACCCTCCAAGTGCGCCGGAGCCCGGCCGAAGTCGGTGTACCAGAAGACCAGGATGACGACGTTGAAGAGAAACGACATCATTGCCGCCGCCGACATCACCTGGACTCCGGCGGCCAGCCCCACGGCGGTGGCGAGGAAGATACAGACGGCGTCCTTTGTGTCTCGAAGGGTGTTGCGGAAGCTCACCGCGGCAACGATGCCGCCCAGGCTGAACGCCAGCGCCACGCTGTTCTTCACCAGGAGCACCACCCCGGCCACGACAATCGGCAGGATGACGAGGGTCTGCACCAGCGACTGCCGGTATCCCTTCTTCTGCCTGGTCAGGATGTACACCCAGGCCACCGGGAGCATCAGAACGAATGCCCCGGCCATGCAGAGGGCGGTGGTAATGGCCAGGGCGACGGGGGCCGGGAGGTGCTCTCCGCCTCCGGTGAGTGACTCGAACACCGGATCGACGATGACGTCACGCCCGCGGCTGAGTGCGTCGAGACGCTCCGCGGAGAAGACGGTGTGGAGTCCCGGAAAGACCTGCCAGACCAGCGCGGTTCCCGCGGCCAGCAGAACGTAGTAGGCCAGCACGCGAACGACCGGATTTTCACTGAGCTTGGCGAAACGGCCCCCGGCGGCTTGCTGCATTGTCGACCCCCCTGGGAATGGCCGAATGGTTCGGGCAGCGGCCGGCGTAGAGAAGATGGCGCAGGTCGCCCTCCGCCGCCATTGGCAAAGCGTCAATCGCACGCGAAGTTCCATCGAGCCCATCCCACACCCGAATGCCTCACGACGACCGGATCGACCCCCGCGTCCAGACGAGCTCCCCGGCCTCCGGGGAGTCCCGGACTTCCCTGCCCGACGATTTCGTCGAGGACAGCGCCCATCGGCTCCGGATCGCGGCGGCCACCTGGGTGTCGCTCTGGGCGATGGGCCTGGTCATGAACCACGTGGTGCGGCCACTGCTACAGCTTCCCTCGTCTGGGGCGCTCGTGTGGCCACCCCTCGCCGACGTCTTTGCGGTTTTCTTCGTCGTCCTGTCGCTCGCGCTCTACCGATATGCTCCCACCTTCAAGGGTGAGCGGCTGGTGAACGTGGGCCTGGCCTACGAGGTGGCGCTGGCCCTCGGCGTCGGAATCGTCAACCAATGGGACCCCGTGGTGCTGGGCGGCCGGCTCTCCTGGCTCTGCGTCCTGATCCTGATCCATCCGATGATCGTGCCCGCCCCGCCGCGGAAGACGCTCATCGCCTCCCTCCTCGCGGCATCGATGGATCCCGTCGGGCTCCTCGTCGCGCACCTGCGCGGCCTCGAGCTCCCGAGTCTCAGCCTCCTGGCCTGGGCCTATCTCCCGAACTACGTCTGCGCGGTGCTGGCGGTGCTCCCTTCGCGAATCATCACCCGGCTGGGGAGGCAGGTCAGCCGGGCCCGCGAATTGGGGAGCTACCGGCTCGCCGACCGGATCGGGAGCGGCGGCATGGGCGAAGTCTGGCGGGCCCAGCATCGACTCCTGGCCCGCCCCGCGGCCATCAAGCTGATCCGCCCGGGACGGGAGGACCCGGACGACCCCGCCGCCCGCGGAATCGCCATCGCGCGCTTCCGGCGGGAGGCGCAGGCGGCAGCCAGCCTGCGGTCGCCGCACACGATCCAGCTCTACGATTTCGGCGTCACCCGCGACGGGCGCTTCTATCTGGTGATGGAGCTGCTGGAGGGTGTCGACCTCGAGACGCTGGTCCGGCGGTTCGGCCCTCAACCGCCCGCCCGCGTCGTTGGGCTGATGCTGCAGGCCTGCCACTCGCTCGCGGAGGCGCATGCTTCCGGGCTGGTCCACCGGGATATCAAGCCGGCCAATCTCCACCTCTGCCGGCTGGGGCTGGAATACGACTTTATCAAGGTGCTGGACTTCGGGCTGGCCAAGCGCGATCAGCGGACCGCCTCGGCGCAGACACTGCTGACCGCACCCGAGGCAACGACGGGCACGCCGGCCTACATGCCGCCCGAGATGGCCTCCGGCGCCCCGGTGGACGGCCGGGTCGACCTCTACTCGCTCGGCTGTGTGGGGTACTTCCTGCTGACGGGAATGCTGGTGTTCGAGGGAGAAACCGCGCTCCAAATGATTCTCCAGCACCTCCAGCGCCAGCCCATCGCGCCCTCGGCCCGCTCGGGCCTGGCCATTCCGCCGTCGCTCGACCGCCTGATACTGCGGTGCCTGGAGAAGGACCCCGAGCGGCGGCCAGCGGGCGCGGGGGAGCTGGCGGCGGCGCTCGAGCGCGTCGAGGTGGAAGACTCCTGGACCGACGATGACGCCCGGAAATGGTGGGAAGCGAATCTCGCCGGGGGTGTCCTCTCGCCTGCGGTGAGCGAGCCCACCGTCACGCTCGACGTAGCCTACTGAATGCTGATCATCTTCCCCGCCGACGGGACGCCGTTCCGGTTGAGGATGAACAGCATGTAGTAACCGGGAGGCGCCAGCTCTGGGTTGGCCGGCGCCGTCACGCTGATGCCGCCCACCGAGGTGGCAAAGGGAAGCGTCATCGCGCGGCCGTTCTGGTCGAAGGCATGAGTGACCGATCCGAGGCGGATGATGCGGACCTTGGCGACCTGGCCCAGATTCGGGGTGTTCACCTGAATCGTCCCACCATACGCCACTGGGGTGGGGGGAGCTGGCACAACCGATGAGATCGTCGGTCGCGCGCCCTTGAAGAGGTAGGGTGGCTCGAAGATCTCGTGATTCTCCTGGTCGGGATACGGCGTCGAGGTGTTGGGAATGTTCGCGTTTCCGCTGCCGCCGTGGAGCACCGTGGCATCCGGAAGCAGGATGGACACCGAATGGTATCCGCGATCGATGCTGTTGCTGGCGAGGGTGGCCCAGTTGGTGGGGGAGGCCGGGTCCCATATTTCCGCCGCGTGCTGGGCGGTGCTGAGGTCGTTGAACCCCCCGCCGCTCACGCCTCCGGTCACAAGCACTTCACCATCGGGCAGCACCGTGGCGTTGAGATGCCTGCGCGGAGTGGGAAGCGAGCCCGCGGGCTGCCAGGCTGGCGACGACTGCGTCAGGTCGATCTTCTCGGCCGTCTCGGTGGGGACCGGAGATCTGTTGTTGTCCGGCGTGTCCCATGTCAGGTCGCCACCGCCGCCGACGTATAGAATCTTGCCTGCGTCGTACATCACCGCGGAGCCGTATTCCCGATTGTGCGGCCAGATGTGGGGCGGTCCATTCGTCCACGTCCCCCGCCCGCCCGCGCCCATCGCATCTACGTCCAGCCATCGCGAGACCGCGCGCTCACCGGCATAGAAGATTCGCCCGTCCGGCGCTACGAAGTCGCGCGGGTAGTATGGCAGCTCCAGGCTGGCGCCGGGCAGGGTCACCCACTGATTGCTCTCCCAGATCTCCGGAAGGAGCACGACGCTTTTCGTCGTGTCCTTGCCCGCCACCGTCACCATGCGGCCGTCGGGCAGCTCGGTAACCGTGGGATACCAACGGCCCTTTGCCATCTTGGGCAATCCGTGCGACCAGCTCTCGGTGAACGGATCGAAGATGTTGGTGACGTCCAGGCCCCGGTCGTCGAGCTTGTGTCCGCCCGACACCATCAGCTTGCCGTCGGCCATAAACGCGTGTCCCCCGCAGAAGAGCATCGTGTCGGCGGGCACCTCGGTGGCGGCCGTGGGCGGAGTGCCCGCGGCCAGATCCCAGAGCCTCGGGTTGCCCATGACCATGGTGCCCTCCTCGAACTTGCCCCACGCGAGGAGCTTTCCGGTCGGCAGCAGGTGGATGTGCAGCGGCACGATGCCCCAACTGACCGGCGGGTCCCACTTGCCGCTCGAGGCTTCGGGCGGGAGCGCCGAGAGGGTCACGTTCGACGACGTCACCGTCAGCGTTCCGGCGGTGAATTGCACGGTGTGCGCGCCGGTGCCGGCGATGCCGAGATCCTGGAACTTGGCGATACCGGAAGCATCGGTGGTGGCGGTGAGCCCTCCCTCGAGAGAACCGGAGCCACCGGCCAGACTGGCCGTGACGGTAACGCCCGCCATCGGGCTCGCGCCGGCGTCGACGAGCTTGACCGCGGGCTGCAATGCAGGATCGAAGACTTCACCCGTGAGCGCCGTAGAAGGGGGTTGGGTCGTGATCGTCAGTGTTGCCGTCTGGGGGATGCCGGAGAGGTCGATACCGCTGGAGGTAACGCCGGTGAGCCCGGATGACGTGAACTTGAGGGTGTAGGTGCCGGCGGTGCCCGTGAGGGAAAGATCAGTAAACGTTGCCTTGCCTTGCGAATCGACCGCCTTCGACAGGGTGCCGTTCAGCGTCGCACCGTTCTCGACCACCTCTACCGCCACACTCGCCCCGGAAGAGGGGGTTGCCTGCCCCGCCGCGTCCTGTATCTGAACCACCGGCTGCTGGCCGAAGGCCACGCCGTTCTGCGCGGATGCCGAGGGTTCCGTGGTGAGCGCCAACTTGCTGGGGCCGGTCGGCGGACCAGTGCCGTCGCCGCCGC
>JBOHSC010000143.1:0-3517 GCA_050733115.1 Gemmatimonadales bacterium | reverse complement strand
GGCGAGTACCTTGCCGCCCTTGAGGGCACGCACCTTCGTCGAGTGCGCCTTCACGACGGTGTCGCCGATGGTAACCTGGCCATCGCCGCCGAGCGCAACCCGGCCGTCTTTTCGAACCGCGAGAATGGTGGTGCCGTGGAACGTCATTGATCCCTCGGGGCCTACGCCCTCGGATGCGCCTGATTGTACACCTTTTTCAGCCGCTCGACGCTGGTATGCGTATACACCTGCGTGGTGCTGAGCGAGGCGTGGCCGAGGAGCTCCTGCACCGCACGGAGATCGGCACCGGCGTCGAGCATGTGGGTGGCGAAGGTGTGCCGGAGCGAGTGCACCCGCAGCCCGTCGCCGCCGATCGCGTCGAACATTCCGTGAACGATCCGCTGCACGCCGCGCGGCGCAAGGCGCCTGCCGGTGCGGCTCACGAAAACCGCCCTGCGGTCGGCGCCGGCGCGGACCGGCAGCCCCTCCCGGTGGTGAAGATAGCGCCGGAGTGCCAGCACCGCCCGCGAGCCGACGGGCACGATTCGCTCCTTCCGCCCTTTCCCCCGCACCTTGGCCTGATCGGAGAGGAGATCGAGATCCTCGAGATTCATCCCGCTCAGCTCCGAGAGACGAATTCCGGTGGAATAGAAGAGCTCGAGGATGGCAAGGTCGCGTGTCGGGCCGAATTCGTCGGCCCCCGCGCGCGACTCGGCCCACTCGAAGAGGCGGTCGGTCTGGGACCGGTCCATGTAGGTGGGCAGGCGCTTGTCGAGCTTGGGCACCCTGGCCGATCGGGCGGCGGTGCTGGTTACCCCGTGATGCTCCTGCAGAAAGCGATAGAAGCTCCGAACCGCGGAGAGCGACCGCGCCGCCGACCGCTTGGCCAGGCCGCGACGCTGCAGCTCACCGAGAAAGCCGCGAAGGCCGAGGCGGTCAACGGTGGTCCACGACCAGCCGGCACCGTAGTGGCGATCGCAGAACTCGGTGAACGCCCCGAGATCGCGGCCGTATGCCTTCACCGTGTGCGGCGACTGCCCGCGCTCCTTCTCGAGGTGGATGAGGAACTCCGTGATCTCGGCAGGCATCATTCGGAGCTCACCGAACCCCTTCGAGCCATGAACCGAAATCGGTCTGTGCGCGCTCCACCAGCAGCTCCTTCTTCCGATCCTTCTTCACCCGGCCCTCGAGTGGCTCCAGCAGGCCGAAGTTGGCGTTCATCGGCTGGAAATGCGCCGGATCGGCATCACGCAGATACCGGTAGAGTCCCCCCAGCATGGTGCTCGGCGGCGGGACTTCGGCGCTCAGCCCCCGGAGTCTGCGGGCGAGGTTGATCCCGGCCAACAGTCCGGTGCCCAGTGACTCGGTATACCCCTCCACCCCCGTGAGCTGACCGGCGAAGAAGAGGCGGTCGTCGTCTCTCGCGGCCAGCGCGGCACCGAGCGTTGCCGGGCTGTTCACGTACGCGTTGCGGTGAATGCTTCCATAGCGCAGGAACTCCGCGCCCTCGAGCCCCGGGATCATCCGGAATACCCGCTGCTGCTCCGGAATCCGCAACCGCGTCTGGAACCCCACCAGGTTCCACATCTGCCCCGCGCGGTCCTCCCGGCGGAGCTGCACCACCGCGTGCGGCTCGCGGCCACTGCGTGGATCGGGAAGCCCCACCGGCTTCATCGGTCCGTACCGGAGGGTCTCCCGACCGCGGGTGGCCATCTCCTCCACCGGGAGACACCCCTCGAAGTACGGAACCTGGTCGAAATCGTGCCCCTGATGCTGGTCGGCGTCGAGGAGCGCGTCGAGAAATCGTTCGTACCCCTCCCCATCGAGCGGCGCGTTGAGGTAATCGTCGCCTCCGCCCTTGCCATAGCGCGACAGCGCGTAGAGCCGCGAGTGATCGAGCGAATCGTCGGAGACCACCGGAGCGATCGCATCGTAGAACGCCAGCGCCGTCGAGCCGAGCCGAGCCGAGATGGCCGCCGCGAGGCGTTGCGATGTCAGCGGCCCGGTGGCGATGATCCCGGGCGAGGGCAGCTCGGCCACCTCCTCGCGAACCAGCCGAATGTTCGGGTGCTCGGTCACCCGGCGGTGCACTTCCCGGGAGAACACCTCCCGGTCGACGGCCAGCGCGGTGCCGCCGGGCACCCGTGCCGCATCGGCGCACGGGAGCAGCAGGCTGCCCAGCGCCCGCAGCTCGGCCTTGAGCAGGCCGTGCGCGTTGGTGAGATCGACGGACTTGAAGGAGTTGCTGCAGACGAGCTCGCCGAGCCGGTCGGTGTGATGCGCCGGGGTGGGAACCACCGGCCGCATCTCGTACAGCGTCACCTGAACGCCGCGCTCCGCAAGCGCCCAGGCAGCCTCCGAGCCGGCGAGACCACCGCCGACGACGGTGGCGTTCACGCCAGTGCCGCCTCCTCTGGCTCGGCGACTACCACCTTGTGGCCACACTTGAGGCAGGTACGGCTCTCACCGTCGGTCTTGTTGACCTTCTTCTCCATCCCGACCCATCCGCAGTTGGGACAGGTATCGGGAACCGGTCGGTTCCAGGTGGAGAAGTCACACGCCGGATACCGGACGCACCCCCAGAAAGACTTGCCGCGTTTGGTGCGCCGCTCGGCGAGATCGCCTTCGAGGCACTTGGGGCACTTCATGCCCAGCGGAATGGCACGGGTGCCCTTGCACGCGGGGTAGGTGGTGCAGGCGAGAAACTCGCCGAAGCGACCGGTCTTGATGACCATCGGCGACCCGCAGAGGTGACACTTCTCGTCGGTCGGCCGGTCGGGCGCACGCCCCTTGCGGAGCGATTTGACGTAATCGCAGGTGTCCTTGTACTTGGTGCACGCGAGATAGGGCCCGAACCGGCCCGTCTTCAGCTCGATCGGCGAGCCGCACTTGGGGCAGCGCTCCTTGGCCAGCTCTTCCGGTGAGAGGCCGTGCGCCTCGGCGACGAGCGCGTTCAGGTCGACCGCCGCCAGCGCCTTGTTGAAGGGCCCGTAGAACTCCTGCAGCACCCCCTGCCAGCGGAGCTCGCCGTCTTCGATCCGGTCGAGCTCGGACTCCATTTCGGAGGTGAACTCGACGTTGAAGATCTCGGGGAACTTGGCCACCATGATCTTCTCGACCAGCTCGCCGAGCTCCGTGGGAAAGAAACGCCGCTGCTCCACCTTGACATACTCGCGGGCGGAGAGCGTCGAGATGATGGCGCTGTACGTGGACGGCCGTCCGATGCCCAGCCGCTCGAGCTCCTTCACGAGGCTGGCCTCGGAGAAGCGCGGCGGTGGCTCGGTGAAGTGCTGCGAGGGGGTGATCTCCCGCACTTCCACGCGCTCGGCCACCGCGAGCGGAGGAATGGGCGGCAGATCGTCCATCGTCTTCCCCTCCTCCTTCTCCCGGCCTTCCATATAGAGCGTGTGATATCCGTCGAAAACCAGGACGGAGCCGGTGGCCCGGAAGAGGTACTCGCCGAGGTCGAAGTCCACGATGGTCATGTCGTAGACCGCCGGTGTCATCTGCGAGGCGACGAAGCGCTGCCAGATGAGCT
>JBOHSC010000142.1:0-1882 GCA_050733115.1 Gemmatimonadales bacterium | reverse complement strand
GCACCATGTGGATCAGGAAGAGGTAGTAATCGCTCAGGTCGTGTACGGGACCGTTGAGCGAGACGAGCAGCACCACGAGGGCGGCGGAGAACGACGCGACCTGCCATGGCGCCACCGGCGGCCCCAGGCTCAATCGCCGGCGCATCGGCCCGATGCCCCAAAAGTACAAGGCACCGAGAAGCCCGGTGCCTATGAGAACGCTGGGGTGCAGCGCCCAGCTCAGCTCGTACGGGGTCGTAGGTCGGGGCCGATCGTCCAGCAGCGGCACGAAAGGCAGCAGGATCACCCGGAGGCCGCGAAGGCGAAGTGGTAGGCCTCCAGCGTAATCAGCGCCAGGATGACGACGATCGCGATGATGAGCGGGAAGATGAACAGTCCGCTGAAGAGCCGGTGGTCCTGCTTGAGGTGCATGTAAAACATTGCCACCAGCGCGAATTTAGCCGCTGACATGAGGAGCAGAAGCGGCACGAAGAAGGGCTGCAGCGACTGGCCCATTGGTCCCGCGTGCTCGCCGTAGGTGATCTCGTAGAGTCCCACCTCGAGCGCCGTAAGGACGAAGAGCACCAGGCCGACCTTGGCGTACAGTCCCGCGGTCGGGTGGTTGTGCTCGGGCGTGGTGTGAGCGGCGGCGTCCATGTATCAGGGCCTCACTTGATCAGATAGACGACTGGGAAGATCACGATCCAGACCACGTCCACGAAGTGCCAGTAGAGGGCGGCGATCTCGAGATTCAACGACTTGGACGGCGGCACCCGTCCGCGGAAGGCGTCGATCCACATGGTGATCAGCCAGATCACGCCGATGGTGACGTGAGTGCCGTGGAATCCCGTCAGGGTGAAGAAGCTGGCCCCGAACAGGTTGGTCTTAAGGGTGAGTCCCTTGTGAACGAAATGGGTGAACTCGTACACCTGCATGCCCACGAAGAAAAACCCGCACATGATGGTCGCCGCGAGCCAGCCCAGCAGAGCCTTGCGGTCCCCGCGTTGGGCCCCGGACAAAGCCAGCACCACGAACAACGAGCTGAAGAGGAGAAGCGCCGTGCCGAGGGTGACGAGCGGGATCTCGATGATCGGCTCGAACACCTGCCCCGCCGGTGACTTCCAGACCTCGTGCGGGAAGGGACCCGGACCGGTAAGCCAGGTCTGCTTGTGCACGAGGTAGTTCGAGATCAGCGTGGCGAAGAAGAGGCATTCGGACCCGATGAAGGTCCAGATCGCCAGCTTCCGGTTGTCGAGGCCGGTAGCGGTTTCGGGATGGATGGCGTGAGCGTCGGACAAGCGATAACTCCGTGAAAATCGTCAAAGGTCGAAGGTCGAAAGTCGACTCTCAGCCCGCAGGCTCAAACGCCCACTGGAACACGCCGAGGAACAGAATGAGACCCCCCGCGATGCTCACCCACGGCCCGATGTGGGGGAACGCCATCACGCCCGCTATCGTCACCAGGACACCTATGGCGGAGACCAGCGGCCAGTACGACGGATTGGGCAGGTGGATTCCCGCTCCGCTCACGTGCGGAGGCTCGGGCAGGGGGCCGCCGCGGGCGCGTTTGGCCTCCCAGAGCGGATCGCGTCCGTGGACCACCGGCACCTCGGCGAAGTTCCATTCCTGCGGCGGTGACGGGATGGCCCATTCGAGGGTGGCCCCGTTCCAGGGATCGGCCGACGCGTTGCGCGGACCGCGCGAGGTCTTGATGATGTTGATCAGGAAGACGAGGAACGAGAGCGCGAGGATGAACGCCCCGACCGTCTCGAGCTGGTTCAACTTCTCGAACCCGAGTCCGGCCGGGTAGGTGTATACCCGGCGCGGCATGCCGTTGAGGCCGAGGATGTGCATCGGGAAGAACGTCACATTGAAGCCGATGAGCATCAGCCAGAAGTGTAGC
>JBOHSC010000141.1:0-5264 GCA_050733115.1 Gemmatimonadales bacterium | reverse complement strand
GTCCCGCACCGGGCGAAGCGCTCCCCTCGCGATCGTTCCCGGGGGGGGCCCCTTCGCTGATCGGGTGCGGGAGTTCGACGAACGGCACGGATTGTCGCCCGATGCGGCGCACTGGATGGCGCTGCTCGCGATGGATCAGTACGCACACGTCCTGCTGGAGCGGATCGAGGGATCAGTACTAGTGGAGGAGGCGGGGGCGATCGCGGATGCGGTCGACCCGGTGGGCGTGGCGATCCTCGCGCCGTCGCGCTGGATGCGCGCGGCCGACGTTCTTCCTCACAGATGGGACGCAACCAGCGACAGCGTGGCGGCGTTCGTTGCGGGGGCGCTGGACGCCGCCCGGCTCGTACTGGTGAAGCCGGTGCCGGGATGCGATGAGCTAGTGGACGGTTGTTTCCATGCGGTACTGCCGGCGGGAATGCGGTGCACAATCCTCTCATGGGGACGCATCGGCGAGCTGCCGGCGCTGCTCGCCGCCCCTCTCTAGTCGCGTTCCGTCCCCACCCCTTCAGCAACGACCCGAAGCCCCAGCGCGTGCCCCATCGCCGTGATCGCGGTAGCGGGCTCCCGCCTCGCGTCTCGCGGGAGCCTCGCCCGCAGTCGAAGGGGCGGTGAGCGAATCGAGCGCATTCCGCAGCGCCCGCACCAGCGGCGCGCTCACCCGGCCGAGCCGGCCTCCTTCGCAGGCGGCGCCGCGGACCCCGATGACATCGGGATGGAGCCGGCAGAGGAGAGGAAGGGCGCCGGCGGTGAGGGAGCCGGCCACCGCGGCCATGACCCCGGTGCCCTGGGCGTCGCGTATCCAGCTCCCGAGGGCCGGCTCGGAGATCCAGTCGAAGAGGCCGTGGCCGTCCTTGACGGAGGTGTCGAGCAGCACTCCGGCGGCACCCGAACGTCCGGCTGCACTCATCACCGCCCCGGGAGAGGGAGACCTCGCGCGGCGCCAGTCGGCGTAGGCGACGGCAACGACGGCGGGCGCGACCTCCATGCGCGCGGCGGCGCCGACGGCGGCAGCGATCAGATCTTCGACCCCGGACTCGTCAGCCAGGCCCGCGAATCCCAGCTTCAGGAAGAGCTTCCCGCCGGTTCGGGTCACGGAGAGCAGGCGAACCTTCGCCTCGACCTCCGCTGCCTCGGTGAGATCGCCGAGCGCCACACTGAGTGGCACCCCCGCGGAGACCCGCTCCGCGATCGCCCGAAGCATCTCGGGATCAACGGAGCCGAGTCCTCCCCGTGAAGGCTCCTTGGCGTCGATGATGTCGGCCCCGCCCGCCAGGGCCGCCCCGACCTCGGCTGCCGACCTCACGCTCACCAACAGCCGCATCCGGGACTCCCTTGTGAGAAGCTAACGCGCTGATATGTTAGGATTTAAGAAGTTACTACGGCGGTCATTCCAAGGGGAGGTGCGTGGACCTCGAGCAGAAGTTCGTACTCGTCACCGGAGCTTCGAGCGGGATAGGAAAGGCCATCGCCATCGGCTGCGCAGCGGCAGGCGCCGACGTGGCCATCACCTATCGCCGGAACCGGGAGGGGGCGGAGGAGACGGCACGGGACATCCGCGAGCGCGGGCGGCGAGCAGAGGTGATCGAGGCCGACGTCAGCAACGAGGGCGAGATCGCCTCGCTGCTGGAGGAGTTGCGGAAGCGCCTGGGCCGGGTCGATGCATGGATCAACAATGCCGGCGCCGACATCCTGACTGGTGCGGGCAGCCGGCTGAGTCGGCTCGCGAAGCTCGACCTGCTGCTGGCCGTAGATCTTCGTGGGACGATTCTCGCCTCGTGGGCTGCCGTGGAGATGATGCGCGCGCAGGCGACCGGAGGCACGATCATCAACATGTCGTGGGATCATGTCGGCATCGGGATGGCAGGCGAGAACCCCATCCTTTATTCGGCGGCAAAAGGTGGCATCCTGAGCTTCAGCAAGTCGCTCGCGCGCGATGTGGCGCCTCACATTCGCGTGAATGTGCTCGCGCCGGGTTTCATCGAGACGTCGTTCGGCGAAGGCGCCGACGAAGGATGGCGGCGCGAAGTGGTTGAGCTCACGCCACTCAAGCGCTGGGGGGCGCCCGATGACATCGCCGGCGCCGCCGTATTCCTGGCCTCGGACGCCTCGGCGTTCGTGACGGGACAGGTGCTGGCGGTGAATGGGGGGGTGGTTTGAAGGAGGTCGAAGTCGCGGGTCGAGACCCGACACAATTTTCCACTGAGGATCCAATGCCGACGACCAAAGAAAGAACCTATAACGACGCCGAAATCGCCGAGCGGCTCAAGGCGCTGCCGGGGTGGTACTACGAGGATGGCTGGATTCGCCGCGTCTACAAGACCGACGGCTGGCCGACCACGCTGATGCTGGTCAACACCGTGGGATATCTCGCCGAGGCGGCGTATCATCACCCCGACCTGACCGTGACGTGGGGCCGGGTGACGGTGAAGCTCCAGAATCACGCCGCCGGCGGAATCAGCGACAAGGACTTCGAGCTCGCGCGCAAGATCGAAGACCACGTCCTCTGGAAGCCCCAGGGCGGCGCGCTCGAGGGCACGCCGAACAAATGGGTGCGATCGGGGGATCCACGGTAGCTCCCCGCCGGGTCCTGTTCGTCACCGGCCGGTTGGCGGAGCCGGCGCTCCGCAAAGTGCTCGAGGAAATGCGACCCGAATTCGAGGCACGGGTCGCCGTCCTCAAGATCACCGTCGCGGCGCTGATGACGACGCCGTGGATCGCGCGCTTTCTCGAAGTCCCGGAGGGCACCGACCTGGTGCTCATTCCGGGACTCTGCGAGGGCGACCCCGCCGTCGTGAGTGAGCGCGTCGGCGTGCCCGTCGAGAAGGGTCCCAAGGACCTCAGGGAGATTCCCGGCCACTTCGGGCACGCGGCGCTCGCTGCCGACTACGGCGCGTACTCGATAGAGATCCTGGCGGAGATCAACAACGCCCCCAGACTCTCACCCTCCGAGCTCCGGACCGCGGCCGACTACTTCCGGTCAAGCGGCGCCGACATCATCGACCTCGGTTGCACTCCCGGCCTTCCCTTCCCCGCGCTCGGCGATGCCGTCCGGGAGCTGCGCGCCGCGGGGATGCGGGTGAGCGTGGACAGCTTCGAGCCCTCCGAGATCATGACGGCCGTGGAAGCGGGAGCGGAGATGGTCCTCAGCGTCAACGGCTCCAACCTGGAGGTGGCGCGAGATCTCGCCGGCAGCGGCACCAGGGTCGTGGTGATTCCCGACTTCGGCGAAGGGCTCGACACACTCGCCAGAAGCATCGAGACCCTGGAGCGATGGAAGGTGCCGTACCTGATCGATCCCGTCATCGAGCCGATCGGGTTCGGATTCACGGCGTCGCTGGAGCGATACGCCGAAGTGCATCGGAGATACCCCGAGGCCCCGAAGCTCATGGGCATCGGAAACATCACCGAGCTCACCAGCGCCGACACCACCGGCGTGAATGCACTGCTGATCGCCATCTGCGAGGAGACCGGGGTGCGCGCCGTGCTCACGACGGAGGTGATCCCCTGGGCCCGGGGGGTGGTGAGGGAGATCGACGTGGCCCGGCGCCTCATGCATCACGCCATCACTCGCCGCATCGTTCCCAAGGGCGTGGACGACCGGCTGCTCACCGTGAAAGACCCGGCTATCCTGGCGTACGACGAGGAGGAGCTCTGGCGCCTGCATGAGGCGGTCACCGATCCCAATTTCCGCATCTTCACCGATCGCGACACGATCACCGTGTTCAACAATGAGCTCTTCATTCGCGGCACCGACATCCAGGAGATCTTTCGTCAGCTCGGGGTGGACGACCCGACGCACGCCTTCTACCTGGGCCGCGAGCTGATGAAGGCAAAGCTCGCCATCGCCCTCGGGAAGTCGTACCGGCAGGAGGGGGCGCTCAATTGGGGATATCTCACGCCGCCCGACGACGTGAAATCGGAGCATGTGAAGATCTCGCCCCGAAGGCGCCGGACGGAGGCATCGCCGGCGCGGCGCGCAGAGGGACAATGAGCGGCGCCTGGGTGCCGCTCGTCGAAAATCTGGGTGAGGCAACCGAGCCGGTCGAAGTGGCCGTCCGATTCCTCGATCTGCCCTTCCCACTGTTCCTCGACAGCGCCACCGGGGCCAGCGCACGCTCGGAGGTACACCCGCTCGGCCGCTATTCCTTCCTGTCCGCCGACCCCGCAATCGTGATCCGCAGCAAAGGGACCGTGACCGAGACGGGGAGGCCGGGCGGCGAGATGACCCTGGTCGAGTCCGACCCACTCCTGCTCGCACGCGATCTGCTTCTCCCTTTCACCACCGAAGCGGTCTCGGGGCTCCCCCCATTTCAGGGCGGAGCGGCGGGGTACATCGGGTACGACTACGGCGCGCTCCTCGAGCGGCTGCCACGGGCACGGTACGACGACCTGTCGCTTCCGGACGTCATCCTCGGCATCTACGACTGGGTGATCGCCTGGGACCATCGCCTCGGCACCGCCTGGGTGATCTCCACCGGCATCCCCGAAAGTGGTGAGCGGCGGGCTCAGCGAGCCGCCGAGCGGCTGGAGATGGTACGCGAGCGACTGGGGAGAGCTCCGGCGCTGCGAGCGGCGAAGGGCGGCGGCCAGTCATCTCCGGGCGCGCTCCGGCCAGCCCCGGCGCCCACCTACCCGGTAATGGGGGTGGAGGGCGCCGAGCCGATCGGGCTTCGGTCCACCTTCACGCATCGAGGCTACAACGACGCGGTGGCCAGGGTGCGCGACTATATCGTGGCCGGCGACATCTTCCAGGCCAATCTCTCGCAACGCTTCCAGGCGACGGTCACCGAGCCGCTATTCGATCTATACCGCAGACTCCGCCGGAGGAATCCGGCCCCCTTTGCGGCATATTTCGATTTCGACGAGGTGGCGGTGCTCAGCGCCTCACCGGAGCGCTTTCTTCTTCTCGAAGAGAACGGCCGCCACGTCGAAACCCGCCCGATCAAGGGCACCCGTCCCCGCGGTCTGGGCCCGATGCACGACGCCGCGCTCGGCCGCGCGCTCGCGGAGAGTGACAAGGACCGTGCGGAAAATGTCATGATCGTGGATCTGCTCCGGAACGATCTCTCCAAGGTGTGCCGTCCGGGAACGGTGCGGGTGCCGGAGCTGTTCGCGCTGGAACAGCATCCGACAGTCCATCATCTGGTCTCGACCGTGGTGGGGGAGCTGGAGCCAGGCACCGATGCCGTGGCGCTGCTCCGGGCCGCATTTCCCGGAGGGTCGATCACCGGCGCACCGAAGGTGCGGGCCATGGAGATCAT
>JBOHSC010000140.1:0-2063 GCA_050733115.1 Gemmatimonadales bacterium | reverse complement strand
GTGACCCGACAACCCTTGGTACTGATTGGCTCCTTGGTAACCTGGACCGGGAGGGTCTGACCCTTCTTGAGGATGTCCTGGATATTCGGCACCGGCCGGCGCGAGCTGATCTCCCGTTGCTTGGCTTCTGGGTTGGGAGTTCGCTCCGTGCTGGAGGCTGCCGCGCCGTTACCGCGGCCTCGCCGGCGCCGGTCACGGCCACGCCAGCCAGTCTTGCGCTCGCCCCCGCCTTCTTCGGCAGCCGGAGCCTCGGACGCCTCCACCGGTTCGGCCGCGGGCTCGCCCTCGTCCGCTTCCTCTTCGTCGGGCTCCTCGTCTTCATCGGGCTCGAGGAGGTCGGACGCGTGAAGGAACGCGCTCTTTTCCTGGCCGATGTCCACAAAGGCGGCCTGGATGCCGGGCAGCACGGCCTCGACTCGGCCAAGATAGATGTCGCCGACGGTTCGCCGATGGTCCGGGCGGTCCACGAGCAACTCGACCAGCCGCTCGTCCTCCAGGATCGCCACGCGGGTTTCCCGCTGGCTCCCGTTGATCAGGATCTCGCGCTTCAAGTCTCGACCTCGGCCGCGGCGGCTCCGCGGCGCGCTATTGAAAGAAGGGTTTGCCGGCCGAAGAAACCGGTTCGCTCAGGCCCGCCACCCCGGCGACAGCTATGGACCCGGCCGCCGAAGAAAGCGTGGCCACTGGGCCAATTATATGCGGCGGCAAGGCTTACGGCAATTGCGATCAGATTGCCGCGATGGCCTCGGCGGGCATCAGGCCGGCCAGGATGTGGCGGGCGAGGACGATCCGTTGAACCTCACTCGTGCCCTCCCCGATCTCGCACACCTTGGCGTCGCGCATCATGCGCTCGACCGGATACTCGGTGGTGTAGCCGTAGCCGCCGAATACCTGCACCGCCTTGGTGGTAGTGCGCATGGCCAGCTCGGAGCAGTAGAGTTTGGCCATGGCCGCTTCCTTCTTGAACGGCTTGCCGTTCTGCTTGAGCCACGCGGCGTGATACAGGAGATGCGTTCCCGCCTCGATTTCCAGCGCCATATCGGCAAGCTGGAAACTGATGCCCTGAAAGCTGCCGATCGGCCGGCCGAACTGTTTCCGCGAGCCGGCATACTTGAGTGCCTCTTCGTACGCTCCCTCCGCGATACCAAGCGAGAGCGCCGCAATGCCGATGCGTCCGGCGTCGAGGGTCTTGAGAAAGTTCACGAATCCGAGACCCGGCTGTCCGAGCACGTTTTCCTTGGGCACCACCGCGTCTTCGAAAATGAGCTCGCGCGTGTCGCTGGCGCGCCACCCCATCTTGTCCTGCTTCTTCCCCGCGCGGACACCACGGGTTTTGGGAAGATCGTCCGAGTGGCCGACCCCGAGCTGGCGGCACTGCGCCAGGTCGACGGTGTCCTTGGTGACGATGAAGCTGGTAATGCCCTTGTTGCCGAGACCCGGCTCGGTGCGTGCGGTGACGGAGAATATCTCGCCGACGCCGGCATGGGTGATGAAGATTTTCGAGCCGTTGAGGAGATAGTGGTCGCCCTTGTCTACCGCGGTGGAGGCGGTGCCGCCCGCATCACTGCCCGCCCCTGGCTCGGTAAGACCGAAGCCACCGAGCACCTTGCCGGACGCCAGCAGCGGGACGTATCGCCGCTTCTGTTCGACGGTGCCGAACTCGACGATCGGCGACGTGCCGAGGTTGGTGTGGGCGCTGATGGTGAGCGCGTGGCTGGCATCGACCTTGGCCATCTCGTGGATCGTGATGTAATACGAAAGCTGGTCCATCCCGGCACCGCCGAGCTCCTCGGACCAGGGCACGCCAAGAAGGCCCAACTCACCCATGGCCTTGATGTTTTCCCACGGGAAGGTCGAGGTCCGGTCCAGCTCGGGCGCCACCGGCGCCACGCGCTCCCGGGAAAACTCGCGGACCATTTCGCGGACCTGATGGTGGTGCTCGGTGAAGTAGAGTGAATCGTCCATAGGAGCGATTGGAGGGGTTCGGGTGAGCAGGCCGGCGGTTCGGCCAGTTTGGGCCGGAGGCAATATACACCGCCCTTGCTCCGCCGCGGTGGGCTGTC
>JBOHSC010000139.1:0-4851 GCA_050733115.1 Gemmatimonadales bacterium | reverse complement strand
CAGCGTGTGCCAGAGCCCACCCGGTTCTTGCTTGAGCCCGGCCTTGGGGAACGCCCGCCTCAGCCAGTTGTCCAGCAGGTGGCGATCACACGGCCTGGTCGGATCTTTCGGGGAGGGGAAGACGGGCGCCGAACCGATCGCCCTCTGGAGCTTCCGAGCCTCCCTCAGTGCCTCCTGCACGGCCTCACTCATCGGGCGGACATCCTCAAATCCGCTCTTGTCATGCTCCGCCCGCCATCGGATGCCGCCAGCCTGAAAGTCGACGTCCTCCCACCGCAGGTTCCGCCAGGTCGAGATACGACGGCCCGTCCCTTCGGCCACCACTAGAGCGAGCTTGAGCAGCGGATGAACCCGATCGGCCACCTCGAGCAACTTGAGATAGGTGGTGTGGCTCATCACCGGCCGGCGAGGATTCCGTTCCCGAGGGACGGATTCCATGCCAGGGGTTTTCCTTGAATAACCGCCTTCCGATGCTGGTACGCTCACGCTGTCCCCAATTGCGAGCGCGGTGCAGAATCCCCGGCTCCGGAACGGGGGAGCTGCGTAGCTTGCGCGGCGAGGGCACTTCGACCGTTGGCCACAGCAAGGACCATCCCATAGCGCTCAACTACGAACTGGGCTAGCGTGTACCGATTCAGGCTGGTTCCGGCGCTGCCTAACCCGCGCATGCAGCCGACAAGCGGGTCCGGGTGACGTTCCGTTGAACTCGAGGCCCCCGATGCCGGCCAATGGAACGTAGGTTAGTGCAGGGCAGGCGGGTCGCTTGTAGCTGATGCGCAGGTCATTAGGCCGACTGCTTTACCGATACACGTCGCGGCGATGCCCGACCTTTACGAATACGACAGAACGGGCCTCGTCGTCCACGCTGTAGAGCACACGGTAATCGCCCTGGCGCACGCGATACTGTTCGAGCCCCGAGAGCTTCTCGCAGCCAGATGGCCGAGGGTCTGCCGACAGTCCCTCGATTCGGGTGACGATTCGGCGCTGGTCTTTGGGGGGAATGGCCTCCAGCTCCTTGAGAGCCGACGGCTTGATCAGCAGGCTATAGCTTGCCACGCCGCTTCAGGTCCCTGAGGGCGGCGGCAAATAAGAGATTGGGCTCCCGGGCGCGCTCGTTGAAGGCGGCCAGATCCTCGCCGTCCTCCGTCAGTGCCTGACGGACCGCGGCATTGACGAGCTCGGACAGAGATTGGTCGGTTTCGGCAGCCTTGAGACGGAGCGCCTTGTGCACGTTGGGATCGAAATAGACAGTGGCCCGCTTGGGCGCCCGCTTCTGGGTAGCCATGCGTGCAATGTAACGTCATGGCGTCATGACGTCAAAGCGGCGGCAGCGGCCTAACCCGGGTATGCAGCCGACAAGCGCGTCCTGGCCGAGCGCCGTCGGGAAGAGCCTCCGATGTTGGTCGAAGGAACGTAGGATAGTGCAGGGCCGCCTGCCTCGAAGGAGTCCGATGACCCCGACCCCTACTCCGGTTGTGCTCTCGTGGAGTGGCGGCAAGGACAGCGCCCTTGCCTTGGAACGATTACGCGCCGACCCCGCGGTCGAGATTGTCTCGCTCACCACGACGGTTTCAGCCGAGTACAACCGGATTAGCATGCACGGTGTCCGACGCTCGCTTCTCCATCGCCAAGTTGCGTGTCTCCGCCTGCCACTCACCGAAATCGAGTTGGGCGCGGCCCCCTCGAATGCGGCGTATGAAGCTGGCTTCGCCGCCGGGCTTGCTCGGCTCCAATCAGCTCATCCAGGCGTCCGCACGATGGCGTTCGGCGATCTCTTCCTCGAGGAGGTACGGCAATACCGGGAAGTATTGCTGGCCCGGTCCGGGTGGACTGGTCTGTATCCCCTCTGGGGCGAGCCCACTTCGCTCCTGGCCCAGCATTTCATCCACGCAGGCTACCGTGCCGTGCTCAGCTGCGTGGATACCACCCAATTAGACAGCGGGTTTGCTGGCCGTGAATTTGACGCCCAACTGCTCAGGGACATGCCGACGGCGGTGGATCCGTGCGGGGAGCGGGGCGAGTTCCATACCTATGTATATGCTGGACCGATCTTCCATGAGCCCGTGTCGATTCGATTGGGGGAACGGGTCTTGCGCGAGCGTCGCTTCCAGTACTGCGACCTCCTTGAGTCAGACGCGGGCGCGACCGCACAGGCAGCGGTTTAGAGTCAACTTTGAAGTGCAACGTTCGCCGCGATAGCGGGTCTTCCGTCGGGGTTCATCGGACAGAGCATTCCTCCGGGGTGCGGTAGCCCAGGCGCTTGCGGGGACGCTGGTTGAGCTTGCGGGCCATGGCGGTGCAGTCGAGCTGGGTCAGGTGGGCCATGTGGCGACCGTGCACAACTACGACTCCGAATGGCGTCAAGCCGCCGTCACCACGCTCAAGCTAGGAGATACTCTCTCGATCTTGTCCATTACTCCCGGTAGTCCGGCGGGCAAGGCCCGGCGCTACTATGCGCTGACTTTTCCCCATGACCGATGGTACATGCAGGCCCAAACCTGGTGGCAGAACCGCCACCGCCGGAGGGCGGGTAACCAGTTTCGGACGTTCATTCACCCGGTCGCGCAAATCCACTCGGTACTGCAGCAGGCTGGTCTCGAAGTCCGGATCTCGCGGCAAACGCTCGGCTGGGTAGTCCTCGTGTGCACCCGGCCGACGGCACCCGACGTGGCTTTCCCGAGACCTTTTACCCGCTGGCCATCCACAGCCGCTGATCAACCTGCCGCAAACTGATTTTCTCTCGGGCTGGGCTCGCACTCTCCTATCGGCATTATTTCGGTCATCGGAGTCCGGTGAACAGACTTCGAGCCCCGGTACGTGAAGGCTGCTGGTTACGGCAAATGCCTTGTGGCTCACAACGATGCGCGCGGAAGGATGAAGCAGCGATCGGCCGCCTGACCAGACCTGCCTCGGGCGTCTGGATCGAGAGGAACCGTGGCTCTTCGTGGTGCTGAGGTGGGCGAGGCCCGCATCCGAAGCCCCCCAATAGGGCGGGGGATAGGGAGGCTTCGGGAGGGTTTGGCCAATGCTACATCTCGCGACCGAGGACGGTGATCTGATACGCGATGCGATACAGATACCCGTCGGTGTCGCGTACAGCGAGCAGTCCGTCGAGCACCAGGTACTCGGGGTCATTCCCGAACTCGCCGTCCTGGAAGGCGGTATAGACCCAGGCGGCATCCACCGCCCAGCCGGCGCAGATTGCCTGGTCCTTGTTGAAGACCGAGGCGGGCGAGGCGACCGCGGCTGAATCCATGAGCTGAGTCCACCCGGATCCGCGATCCGCTCGCCGGGTCCACTTGCGGGCGCCGGTCGGGATGGTGACCCTGACCTTCGACCGGTTCCACTCCGCTTGAGACTTACCCTGAAGGGTTCCCACCGCCGTCCCCGTATAGACGCACATGATGTTCGCCCCCCCGTTGATCCCCGAGAGGGGGATGGCAACGTGCTGTGGCCTCTCGATGTGATCACTGGGGATGTAGAGCTGGCCTGGGTATTCGAATGGCATACGACGCTCCGGGAGCATGTCCGAGAGCGTCCAACGGCCCGGACCGGCCGAGGGTGAGCTCACATGGCCGCCACTCTCGCAACGACGTATCAATCGCAGGTCAATTTCCCCCTGGGCCGGGCGCAGGTTGCGGTTACTCACCATGAGCCGTTCGGCATTTTGCGAAGTGCGGACCTCGCCAGGGCTATCGCGGCCGTGGGGCTGGTGGTAACTTGGCGCGCGCATCTCGGCCTCCCCCCGAATACCGAGGCTTCCATGACCTGCCCGCCTTGCTTCCGCTCCTGGCTTTTCCTCGCGGTATCGCTCGTGTTTGTCGCGCCTTCCATTGCTGGCGCGCAGGGAATCGAGAAACCGAGAATCCCGCTGATGACCGCCCTCGACGAGATCAGAGACCTTCGGGAGGCGTACGCCGACGCCTTCAATAGGAAGGATACCGTGACAGTGGTCGGGATGTATGCGCCCGACGCCATCGTCATCCAGGCAGACGGTTCCGTGCTGGTCGGGAAGGACGCGATCCGGAAATCGATGGGCGCGGAAGCCCCGACGTGGCCGCATATGACGATCAACTCCGACAGCGTGCGAGTCGTCGGTCATACCGCGTGGGACATTGGTACGACGCATAGCCAGGACGCTGCTGGTGGAGAGCAGGTCAGCCACTATCTCGTGGTCCTTCGGCGGGGCTTGAAGTACTGGAAGGTCAACAGCGTGGCTGTGGTACCGGAAACCCCTGCGGCGAACGCCGCCCACTGATGATGGGTTAGGCCGTCCGGTGGGGCGCATCCCACCGGTCCGCCCCCGGGCTCAAGCCTCGGGTCGCCGGTTCGATCCCGGTCCGCTCCACATGGTAGGTCGAGGCCCTGCAGCGAGTTCCGCTGTGGGGCCTTTCTTTTTCGAGGAGCCCGTTGCTCCCCGAGGTGTAATGGATCGGCGGGGTGCGCGTCAGCAGCTATGAAGGTGACGATGGAAGCGCTGGATGACCCGCACACCAAGGAGCCAGTCCCGATGAGCAATCCCGAGAAGCTGCCCCAAGGGTGTATCTGCAGCCCTGATTGTACCTGCACCGCCTGCTCGTGCAGCTCCGCCACCTGCACCTGCGGGTGCGGATGCAAGTAGGCCTCCCGATCGCCTGGAGTTGCCGGGGATGGCTGGCCCGTCCCCGGCAGGATCCGTATCCTTCCTGCTTATGACGACACCGATCGACTCCGTGACGTCCGAAGCGGTCGAGCGTGACGCTCGGGAACCCGAGGTCCTCCGGACCCTCGTGGACAACCACGCGCGGTTTCTCGCCTTCCTCGAGCGCCGGGTGGAGTCACGAGACTTGGCGGAAGACATCCTGCAGGAGG
>JBOHSC010000138.1:0-1545 GCA_050733115.1 Gemmatimonadales bacterium | reverse complement strand
GGGGGGAGATGAGGCCCTGTCTGGTGGGACTCGCGGGCGCAGGCCCGGTGAGCAGCAGGCCCTGTCGGTGCCCCAGCAGGAGCGGATCGTCGCGTTGGTGCGGGGGAAGAACCCCGATCAGCTGCGCTTGCCGTTCGTGTTGTGGACGCGTGAGGCGGTCAGGGACCTGATCACCAAGCGTTTCGGTGTGCGGTTGGCGCTCACGACCGTCGGCAAGTACCTCAAGCGCTGGGGCTTCACGCCCCAAAAGCCGATCCGGCGGGCCTTCGAGCAGAGCGCACCGGCCGTCGCCCGTTGGCTGGCCGAGACCTACCCGCAGATCCAGTCGCGGGCGAAGCGGGAGGGGGCCACGATCCTGTGGGGTGATGAGATGGGCCTGCGCTCCGACCAGGCCGCCGGGCGCAGCTTCGCCCCCAAGGGCCACACCCCCGTGGTCGCCAAGGCCGGACGGCGCTTTGGCTGCAACCTCATCCAAGCGATCTCCAACCGCGGTGAGCTCGCCTTCCGCGTCTTCGCCGGACGCTTCACCCAGGAGGTGTTCATCGACTTCCTGACGCGGCTCGTCAAGAACGCCGGCGGCAAGAAGCTGCACCTGATCGTCGATGGGCACCCCGCCCACCGCGCACGCAACGCCCGCCGGTGGCTCGACGATCACGCCGACCTGATCGAGGTGCACTACCTGCCCGGCTACAGCCCGGAACTGAACCCGGCCGAGTACCTCAACAACGACACCAAACACGCCATCCTCGCCAACAAGCGCCCCGTCGACCAGGGCGAGCTCGTCGCCGAGGCGCGCAGGCACCTGCACCGCCGCCAGAAACAACCCCACATCGTGCGCAACTTCTTCCGCCACCCCGACATCGCCTACGCCGCCTAACTGTCAACTAATAGCGTACCGGGTTAGTAACGTGCACTTAACGTGCACGTAACGTGCACTCGGCGCGCGTCCGCACGCGAGATGGCGAGCACGGTCCGAGTCCTCGCCCTTCCGGTCACGTTCGGTGCCTGGCACCGACGTGACTGCGCCCGGCGTCGGCCGATCCCGGAGGGCGATGCTTTAGTCTCCCCGGCCGTGGTCCGGAAGATCCTCACGGCCTTGCTCCTCCTGGGCCCGATCGTCGTCGCCGTCGACCACTCCGGAGCCGGCCACCTCACGATCTTCGCCCTCGCCGCGGCGGCCCTCATCCCGCTGGCATGGATCATCGGCGAGGCCACCGAACACGCGGCCCACCACACCGGGCCGGGCATCGGCGGGTTCCTCAACGCCACCTTCGGGAATGCCCCCGAGCTGATCATCTCCCTGCTCGCCGTCAACGAGGGCCTCACCGACGTCGTCCGCGGCTCCCTCGCCGGCTCCGTCATCGGGAACCTCCTGCTCGTGCTGGGCTTTTCCCTCCTGTTCGGGGGCAATGGCGCATTGGATCGCGAGTCGAGCTTCGTCTCGCTCGCGCTGGTGGGCCTTGCCGTCGGGCTGCTGCTCATCCCGTCGATCCCCGGCTTCAGCGGCGACCCGGAGCGGGACACGCTGGCGCAGCTCTCCATCCC
>JBOHSC010000137.1:0-4658 GCA_050733115.1 Gemmatimonadales bacterium | reverse complement strand
CAACTGAGCTACGCCCCCATTACCTTTTTTCCCGGCACGCTTTCGGCCCGGAAGAAGGGCCGTCAACCTATCCGGCGCGCCAAATCAAGTCAAGGAAAATCCGTCGTCTTTCGCGGTCTGCGTCGCTCGTATTACTCCTGGGTCGCGTGAATGAAGAGCTCCAGCGCTTCCGCTTCCGCTATGTCATCACCGCCGCTTGCCACGGCCAGCGTTCCGCGTCTCGCCGACGGACTCTCCCTCCTCGAGATTCTCGCCGCCGAATCGCCACCCGCCCGCAAAGGCCGGCGCCACGAGACTTCCCGCTCCCTCGGCGTATACGATGCCGACGGCGACATCCTCGACCAGTATCTCTTCGAAGTCTCGCGCACGCCGCTGCTCACCGTGGCGCAGGAGATCGCCGTCGCCCAGCGCGTGCAGCGCGGCGACGAAGATGCGATGCGCGAACTTGTCAAGCGCAACCTCCGTTTCGTGATCTCGGTCGCCAAGAAATACCAGAATCGCGGCATGCCGCTCACCGACCTGATCGGCGAAGGCAACGTCGGGCTGATGACCGCCGCCAAGAAGTTCGACCCCGACCAGGGCGTCAAGTTCATCTCGTATGCCGTCTGGTGGATCAGGCAGTCGATCCTCGCCGCTCTCGCTCGCCACGGGCGGACCGTGCGGGTCCCGCTCAACCGCACCGCCGATCTCTCCCGCATCGTCCGCACCGCCGAAAACCTGCGGCAGGAGCTGCGCCGCGAGCCGACCCCCGAGGAAATCGCCGAGGCCACCGGCCTGGCGCTCGATGTCGTGCAGTCGCTGGCCGCGCTCAACACCACCGAGGTGCGCCTCGATGCCCCGCTCGATGCCGATGGCGACCGCGCTCTCATCGACCGGTTCATCGCCGACGAGCAAAGCGATCCCGAAGCCCGGGCGATGGAGACCTTCCTCTCGGAGGAGGTGGAGCGGGCGCTCCGCACGCTGGCGCCGCGCGACGCAAAGGTGCTCCGGCTCTATTTCGGCCTCGACAGCGGGCGGGAGCACACCCTGGAAGAAATCGGCGGGATGCTGGGCGTCACCCGCGAGCGGGTGCGCCAGCTCCGCGACCGTGCGCTCAAGCGGTTGAGGGAGGGAGACGTCGGGCGCGCACTGGCGAGCTTCGCGGCGTGACGGCGTCCCGCGCCCACGTCCGGAACGGTCTCGTCGCCAGGATCGGGCGCGGCGGCATCGAGACCGCCACGGCGCTGGCCGACGTAAGCACCTGGGGGCCGCTCCTCGCGGTGCAGATGCGGCGCCTGGGAGTGGACTCGCTCCCGATCTCGATCTTCATCGCGATCTTCACCGGCATCGTCCTCGCCCTGCTCTCCTCCTACATCTTCACCGGCGCCGTCCCCCTCTACTTCGTGGGCGCGCTCGTGGGGAAGACGGTCATGATGGAGCTGGGTCCCGTGCTCACCGGGATGGCGCTGGCCGGCCGGGTGGGGGCCAGCATTGCCGCGGAGATCGGGACGATGAAGGTCACCGAACAGGTAGACGCCCTGGAGACGCTGGCGTACGATCGGAACTCCTACCTCGTCGTTCCCCGTGTGCTCGCCGCCGCGCTCATGTTCCCCGTCGTGACCGCCTTCGCGATGGCGGTGGGCGTCGGGGCGGGGTGGATCACCTCCGTCAACCTCCTCGATCTCTCGACCCCCCAGTTCCTCAAGGGGCTCAAGCAATTCTATCACTTCAAGGACATCTGGTTCGGCCTTCTCAAGAGCGCGAGCTTCGGAGCCGCCGTCGCGCTGATGGGCTGCCTGTGCGGGCTCGACGCCAAGGGCGGTGCTGCGGGCGTCGGGCGCTCCACCACGCGCGCCGTCGTGCTCGGTTGCGAGGCGATCCTCGTCCTCGACGCATTCTGGGCGCTGGTGCTGCTCTAGGATGATCGTTCTCGACGGGCTGGTGAAATCCTTCAACGGCACGAAGGTGCTTGCCGGTGTGAGCCTGGAGGTGCCGACCGGGCAGAACACCGTCATCATCGGCCAGTCGGGGTCAGGAAAGAGCGTTACCCTCAAGCTGGTCGTGGGACTCCTCGAGCCCGACGCCGGCGTGGTGCAGGTGGACGGGGAGACGGTGCAGGAGATGGATCGTGACCGGCTCGCGGAGCTTCGCGGCCGGGTGGGATTCGTCTTCCAGTTCGCGGCGCTCTTCGACTCCATGACCGTCGAGGAGAACATCCGCCTCGGCCTCGTGAAGCGGAAGTTTCCGGAGGAGGAGGTCGCCCTCCGGGTGGCGGAGAGCCTCGCGGTGGTGGGCCTCAGCGGCACCGAAGGCCGCTATCCGGCGGAGCTGTCGGGCGGGATGCGAAAGCGCGTCGGCATCGCTCGGGCGATCGCGCTCAAGCCCCGCTACATTCTCTACGACGAGCCGACCACCGGCCTCGATCCCATCACCTCGGCGGTCATGGATCAGCTCATGATTCGGACGCGCGACCTCGGCGTGACCGGTCTCGTGGTCACCCACGACATGCGGAGTGCCTTCACCGTCGGCGACCGCATCGCCATGCTGCACGACGGCGTCATTCGCCAGGCGGGGACGGTGGCGGAGATCCGGGCGACGACCGATCCGGTGGTGCGTCAGTTCATCGAGGGGCGGCCCGACGAGATTGCGCCCGCCCCCGCGGTGCGGAGGTTCCCAGGGTGAAACGCGGAAACGAGTTTGCGGTCGGTCTGGCGATCGTGGCGGCGCTGGCGCTGGTGACCGTCGGCGCGCTCTGGCTCAGCGAGACCGACGTCAACAAGAAGAAGGATCTGTACACCGCCCGGTTCCGCACCGTCGGAGGTCTCGGTGTCGGGGCGCCGGTCACACTCCGCGGGGTCAAGGTGGGGCAGGTGCAGGCCATCCGGCTGGTCGAGAACGAGTGGGTCGAGACCGAGTTCAGCATCGATCGCGAAGTGGAGCTTCCCGCCAAGCCCGCGGTCATCTCCGCCGCCGCCAGCCTTTTCGGAGAGTGGAGCGCGAACATCATTCCCTTCGAGCCGTTGCCGGTGGACCCGAACCTGCGGAGTGCGCTCGTCGAATCCGACCGCGCCGGCGGCGAGGCGTGGCCCGGAGCCACCCTCCCCGACATCGGCCAGCTCACGGCGCAGGCCAGCCGCATCGCCGGCGACGTCGGCGACATCACCCAGCGGATCGGGCAGGCCTTCGACAGCACCGCGCTCAAGAACCTCCAGCAGAGCGTGAAGGACCTCGCCGCCATCTCCCAGCGGATGGTGCTCTTCGCCAACGCGCAGACCAACCGGATCGACCGGGTGAGCCAGAACGTCGCCACCACTTCCGACGCCTTTGCCGGCGTGGCGAAGACGTTCCAGGGCGCCGTGGCGCGCCTCGATACCGCCACGAGCGACAATCAGCTCAAGGACATCCTCAACAATGGCCGGGCCTCGAGCACCGACCTGCGCCAGGCCGCCAGCGATCTGCGGTCGGTGATGGCGGCGGCGCGCGAGAATCAGGTGAGTCTCTTCCGTGTCGTTCAGCAGGCCGATTCGCTCATGACCAAGCTCCAGCAAGGGAACGGGACGCTCGGCATGCTCGCCACCGACTCCACGCTGTATCACGAGACGACCAAGACGGTCATCCAGTTCCGTGAGCTCCTCACCGATATCCAGGAGCACCCCAAGAAGTATCTCAAGATCTCGGTGTTCTGATGGGGAAACGGCGGCCGGAGCTCGAGGTCAGCGCCGGCGGAATCGTCTTCCGCCGCCAGGATGGGGAGCCACCGCGCTTTCTGCTCATCAAGGATTCGTACGACAACTGGGGATTCCCCAAGGGGCATCTTGAGGACGGCGAGTCGCCCGCCGAGGCGGGCCGGCGCGAGACCATCGAGGAAACGGGCCTCGCCGGCCTGCTGCTGCAGGGCCCCATCCGCGTCATCGACTGGCATTTCAGATTTCGCGGCAGGCACATTCACAAGTACTGCCACTTCTTTCTCTTCGAGAGCCCCGACGGTGATGCGTCCCCCCAGCTCGCCGAAGGCATCACGGCCTGCCAGTGGCGCGCGCTGGGCGAGGCGCTCGAGCTCCTCAGCTACGACAATGCCCGCGGCGTGCTGAAGCGGGCGGGCGAAATGGTTCGGACGCTGGTAGCAGTCGGCGCGGGCCGCTCTCGTCCGCCCGTGGAGCCGCGGCCCCAGGGCTGATCGTGGCCGCCGTCGCGGCCGCGCTCGAGAGCCGCGGCGCGCTCCTGGCGCTCCGCCGCACCCTGCCAAAGGGTGGTCCCGGCGTCGTCACCTGCCGCAATCCGGCCGCGCTCCGGCGGCTGCTGGAGAACCGGCTCATCGACGCCGTTGTGATCTCCCCCAATCCCTCGTGGCTTCCCGAGCTCGCCGCACTGAAGGAACAGCTGCCGGGGATTCCGGTCATCGCGTACGGTCCCTTTCGCCCCGACGACTGCGAGATGCTCCTCGCCTGCCACGCGCACGCGGTGATATCGGTGGCCGTCGAGGGGGTGGACGATCCGGTGGTGGGGGAGATGGTGATGCGGAGCTCGGTGACCGCACAGCGGCGGCGGGCGCTGGCCGACGCGCCGCGGCTGCTCCGTCTGACCGAGGTACTTCAGCGGCGCGCGTGGGACGTCCTTCTCGGCGAGGTGGAGCGGCCGGTCCGCACTACGGCGCTGGCCCGCACGCTCGAGGTGAGTCG
>JBOHSC010000136.1:0-10616 GCA_050733115.1 Gemmatimonadales bacterium | reverse complement strand
GGATTCACTCCTCCCCTCACGGTGGTCGTGACGATCAGCGCCACGCGCACGCGGGGTGAGATCGTGCCCGGTTCGGGCCAGCACTTCACGGTGTCGTTCGAGTAGGAGGCGACGACGCCGCAGACTCTCACCGAGCTCTATCTCACGGCCGCCGACGCCTTCGCGGGACGACCGGTGGCCATGCGCTCGAAGCGGGACGGCCGCTGGGCGGACCTGAGCTACCAGGCGCTCGCCGACCGGGTCCAGGACCTGAGCATCGGTCTCCTCGAGCTCGGCGTCTCCCCGGGCGACCGGGTGGCCCTTCTCTCCGAGAACCGCCCCGAGTGGGCGATCGCCGACTACGCCTGCCTCACCGCCCGCTGCACCGACGTGCCGATCTACCCCACCCTGCCCTCCAAGCAAGCCGAGTACGTACTCCGCGATTCATCGGCGGTCGCGATTCTCGTCTCGTCGGCGGCGCAGGTGGAGAAGGTGCTCGCCGCGCGCGAGCGGCTGCCCTCGCTTCGGCACATCGTCGCCTTCGATGCCGCCGGCGTGCGCCCGGGCGTGCTGGGTCTCGACGCGGTCATGGCAATGGGACGGGCGGCGCGCGGCCGGCACCCCGACTGGCGGGAAAAGGCGCTGGCGGCGTTGCCCGATGACCTCGCCACGCTCATCTACACGTCCGGCACTACCGGCGATCCCAAGGGCGTCATGCTCACGCACGGCAACATCGCCTCGAACGTGACGACGAGTCTTGGCCTCTTCGACTTCGCTCCAACCGACGAATGCCTCTCGTTTCTTCCGCTCTCCCACATCTTCGAGCGGATGTTCGGCCACTACACGATGTTCCATGCCGGGGTGACCATCAACTACGCCGAGAGCTTCGAGACCGTGCCGGGAGACATGCAGGCCCGGCGCCCGACGGTCATGGCCGCGGTTCCGCGGCTCTACGAGAAAGTCTTCTCCCGGGTGCTGGAAAGCGTTCGTTCGAGCTCGGCACCGCGGCGGCGGATCTTTGCCTGGGCAAGGCGAGCCGGCGAGGAGTGGGCCGAACGCACCATCGCGGGCCACGCCATTCCGGCGACACTGGCCGTCAGGTTTGCCCTGGCCGACCGGCTGGTATTCGCCAAGCTCCGGGCCCGCACCGGGGGCCGCATCCGTCTCTTCATTTCGGGCGGAGCTCCGTTGTCGGCGGAAATTGCCCGCTTCTTCTACGCGGCGGGGATGCCGGTCGTCGAGGGATATGGGCTCACCGAGACCTCGCCCGTGATCGCGGTGAACACGCCGTCCAGCCTCAGGCTCGGGACGGTGGGCCGGCCGATTCCGGGCGTGGCGGTGCGCATCGCAGAGGACGGCGAGATCCTCACGCGCGGACCTCACGTAATGCGCGGCTACTTCAACAAACCCGAGGCGACGGCGGAAGCGATCGACCCCGACGGCTGGCTCCGCACCGGCGACATCGGCGCGCTGGACGCCGACGGATTTCTCACCATCACCGACCGGAAGAAGGACCTGATCGTCACCGCGGGCGGGAAGAATATCGCGCCGCAGCCGATCGAGAATCTCGCGAAGCGAAGCAAGTTCGTGTCGAACGCGGTGATGCTGGGCGACCGGCGGCCTTTCCCGATCATGCTCATCGTCCCGAACGCGGAATCGCTCAAGGGGTGGGCCGAGCACCAGCAGATCACGGAGACTGATCCCGAGCGCCTGCTGGCGCTCCCGGAGGTGCGGCAGAAGCTGGAGCGCGAGGTGCGCAAGGCGCTCCGCGACCTGGCGCAGTTCGAGATGCCCAAGAAGCTGCTGCTGTTGAGCCGGGAGTTCAGTATCGAGGCGGGCGAGCTTACGCCGAAGCTGAGCGTGCGGCGAAAGGTGGTGGAGGAGCGGCATCGGGAGGCGATCGAGGAGCTGTACTCCGAGCCCCACGCGCACTGAGCGAGGAGAGCTACCGCCGCGGCGTCGCCACCCACACCCCTGCGGCGCTCGCCATCAGCTCGACGGCATCGCCGGCAGGGTCGGGCCCCTCACCCACGATCCGGAGACCCGGCAGCACCACCCGCGCCGCTTCGCGAACCCATCGCGCGTCCGCGCCGAACGGCGCACCGAGCACCACCCCCCTCATCGAGCGCGCCTTCAGCGGCAGCATATCCGCGCGGAGGACGCTCAGCAGGCCCCCATCGGCCACCCCGGCCGGCGGATTCACCGCGACCAGCGCTACACCTGAGAAGTGCTCCGAGATCGTGTCGGCGAGCACGCCAGGCGCGCCGGCCAGCACCAGGTAGCCACCCGGTCCGTGCAGGCCCACGAGCGTGCCCAGCGCCTCGGCCGACAGCGCAGTGGCGTCAGGCGGAGGAGCCGGGGCATCATCCGCGTTGAATGCTCCATCGGCCAGCTGAAAGACCCGCCCGCACACCGGACAGCCGAGATGCCCGCTCCGGACCGACCGACCCTCCATCTTGTCGGGCAGCAGAACGAGAAACTGCTCCTCGTGGTCGGACGGGCAGCGCAGGTGGTCGGTGAGCTCGATGAACATCAGGGCTTGAAGACCACCCAGGTCAGCTTTCCCGGCTCGACCGTGACCTGGCGGAAGATTTTCTTGCCGCCGACCTCGGTTCCGAGGACGTACGTTCCGGCCGGCACGTCGCTCACGGCGAAATGCTCCCGGTATAGTGGGTGCGAATGCCCCTTGTCGCCGTAGGTCTCGGCGTAGGAGAACGGCGTCTCCGTCGGCTCGCGCTTCACGATGCCGTAGATTCGCGCCTGGAGCACTGGCGCCCCCGTGGTGTCGAAGACCTGCCCGGCGATGATGCCGGTGTTGGGAAGGGGCTGGAGCCAGAGCTCGGGGTTGGTGGTATACGGCGGGAAGCGCTGGAGCGAATCCACGATCGCCCCGATCGAATCGGTGGGCGAAATGGCCAGCTCGAAATGCAGGTGGTCATTGGTGGCGCGGCCGGTGTTGCCCACGCGGGAAATCACCTGTCCCGTGCGCACCTTGGCGCCCACCTTGACCGCGAGCGAGGAGTTGTGGTAGTAGGTCGAATAGAGCCGGTATTTCTTCCCGTCGGCGGTCACCGTCGTATCGTGCCTGATCGTCACGGTGAGGGCGCCCTGCTCCGCCGGACCGGCGTAGACAACGGTGCCGCCAAGGGCCGCCATGACGGGGGTGCCGTCGGGGTTGTTGAACTCGACGCCCTGATGCTGCTGGAAGAATCCGCCCATCGTCGAGCCGTAACGGTAGGTCTGGTCGATGAACGGGTTGTCGGACATCGCGATCGGCCGGCTCAGCCAGACGGTGAGCGGATCGCGCGGGGCGCCCGCGTCGCGCGCGATGTTGTGGATGCAGGGAACGGTGTCGGTGGCGGTCTTGAGCCCGCACTGGGTGCCGCGGAACTGCTGCCGGCCGATCAGGACGGCGTTGGCCGGGGGAAACGCCGCGGCGTTGAGAGGCTGCACCTGCCATCCGGCATCGGTGTGGATGAGCCGCTGATTGCCGCGAAGCGTCGTCACGTTCCACCCCCGGCGGTCGGGAGCGAGACGACGCACGTATTCGTTCGTGAGCAGCGCGTAGACGGTGTCCGCCGGGCCCTTGGCCCGGGGCCCGGCGGCGTCGCCGATCGCGCTCCAGTGGGCGCCGTCGTCGGTGGTGATCTGAAGCCCGTCGGCGGTGGCGATCATCGTGGTGTCGGCGCGAACGGCTATGCCGCCGGGAGCGACATACTGCCACTCCGGACCGAGCTGCTCATACGTCCAGTTGCGCCAGGTGGCCCCGCCGTCGGTCGAGAGGCCCCAGCCGTTGCCGACGGTACCATACCACACCTCTCCGCGCGGACCGAAGGCGATTGCCTGCACGAAGTCCATCGAGATCGAAGTAGGCGTGCTGTCGTGCCGGAACGCCTGCCACTGCCCGGCCCCGGGTGCGAGACGGTATATCCCCTGCCCGTAGGTACCGACCCAGATACCCCCCTGCGGATCGCGCGCGGCCGTGAGGACGTGAACGCCCCAGCCGGTGCTGTCGGGCAGCGGGGGCAGCGCGCTCTGCGCCGTTGCGGTGAGCGGCGCCCAGAGAGCCAGGACGACGAGCCCCGTGGATGAGCGAAAGGTCATGTGGGTCGGTACCGGAAGAATGGGTGGAGGATCAGACCGGCCCCAGCCGCAGCCAGTCGATGATGACGTGTGAGGGACGCGTGGCGACGAAGTGGATGGCATCGGCGACGTCGGTGGCGCGGAGCATCGAGTGCCTGCTCCTCATGCTCGAGCGGCCTTCCGTCCCGACCGAATCCCAGATCGCGGTGTCGGTCTGTCCCGGAGACACGAGAGTGAACCTGACGCCGGAGCCCCGATACTCGGCGGACAACGCCTCGTGGAGTCCGCGCAGGCCGTACTTCGTGGCCGAGTAGATCGAGTTCTCCGGGAAGCCGTGGTGGTCGGCCACGCTGCCCACAGCAATGTGCAGCCCGCTCCCCCGCGTGCGCATGGCGGGCAGCAGCCCGCGCGCCAGTGCGAAGGGGCCGATCAGGTTGACCGCGAGCTGGCGCTGGAGCTCCTCGACGGTGGCCCGCTCGAGCGGGATCCGGTCGAAGACGCCGGCGTTGCTGACGACGATGTCCGGCGTGCCCGCGTCGCTCAGCACCGCCCGGGTGAGCTCCGCGACGGCCGCGGGGTCGCTCATGTCGCAGGGACGGTCGTCGTAACCGCCGTGCGCGCCGCGCTGGAGGCTCCGGGCCACCCGGACCACTCTCGCTCCCGACCGCGCCAGTGCGGCCGCGACCTCCGCTCCGATTCCCCGCGAGGCGCCGGTTACCAGCGCGAGCCGCCCCTCGAGAGGCGTCACTCGATCGCCCTGCCCCCGTGGGCCAGGCGGAGAAACTCGACCCGCGTCTTCGAATCGTCCCGGAAGATGCCCCGGAGAGCACTCGTGACCGTCCGCGAATTCTGCTTCTGCACGCCCCGCATCATCATGCAGAAGTGCGCCGCCTCGATCACCACTCCGACTCCGGCGGGCCTGAGCACGTCCATCACCGCGTCGGCCACCTGGTCGGTGAGACGCTCCTGCACCTGCAGCCGCCGGGCGAAGACGTCCACGATGCGCGCCACTTTCGACAGGCCGAGAATCTTGCCGTCGGGGACATAGGCGACGTGGGCCCGGCCGAAGAACGGCAGCAGGTGGTGCTCGCAGAGGGAATAGAGCTCGATGTCGCGCACCATGATCATGCTCTGGTGCTTCTCCTCGAATACCGCGTCGCCGACGACCTCCTCGACCGACATCGCGTAGCCCTGCGTGAGGAAACGCAGGGAGGACTCGACCCGCTCCGGCGTTTTCACCAGGCCGCCACGCTCCGGATCCTCGCCGAGGGCCGCGAGGATTTTCCTGACATCGCCCGCGAACGGGGCCAGGCGCGGGACCGGCTCCCCCTTACGCTCCTTCGTAGTCGACATAATTCCTCGGCGTTTCCCAGAGTCGGAGGCGCAGCGTCAGCGCCGCGGGCAGCGCGGCCCGCAGCTCGCGCCAGCAGACCACGGCGATGTTTTCGGAGGTGGGGTTCAGCTCCCGGAACCAGGGGACGTCGAGGTTCAGGTTCTTGTGGTCGAGATGGTCGAGCAGGCGAGCCTGCGCCAGCATTTTCAGGCGGTTCAGATCCATGACGTACCCGGAGTCCGGGTCGACATCGCCCTCGACGGTCAGATCGAGCTCGTAGTTGTGCCCGTGATAGTTCGGATGATTGCACGGCCCGAACGTCTCCTTGTTCCACGCATCGGAGCGTTCGGGATTATGAAGGCGGTGCGCGGCGTTGAAATGCACGCGCCGCGTCACACTGCATCGCGGCATCGAAGAGTCCAGTGACAGGGCCTTGAGGAAGATGCGGGGGCAGGCAGGAAGGTCAAGGCGGCAGAGCAATGCACGAACGCCGACCGGAGACCGATCGGCGTAAGAGTGCTGCGGCAACGGAGAGGATTATTGAAGCCCAATGAGAAACTGCGGTGCCCTCACCTTTGGCTCCTGCCTTCCCCCGCAGGGCGTGACATCGGCCACGGCATTCGGGCCCATCACCGGACCTGTTGGCTCAATAATTTGGCTCACCGCTACCGCAGGAGCTAAGATAGGACTCAGTGCATGGCCGGTCAACCGCGCCGATCGCGGTATGAGATCGCCTTCCTCGCGAGGACACCCATGTCTCCCACTCTCCTCATCGCGCTTGCCTCCCTGGCCACCTGGGCGCTGGTGCTCCGTTTCGTTCCGGTCACGACCGGCATGATCCATTTGTTGCTTGCGCTCGGGGCCACTCTTTTGGTACGGTGGTGGGCGCTGCGCCAATGAGTTGATGACACTCCGCGTACGTCGTGTAGGCGATTCACCACAAGAGTGTCCGTTTCCGCCACGGCCGTGACCGGGAATCAGAGGCATAAGTCATTGTATACTTGTAACTTAGCTCGTGATTATGCGAAAGACTGCAGGCCACATGTGGCGGGCATGGATCATGCAAAACCGCCCGTGAGATCGAGACTCGGTGCTGCCGGTGTACCAGGTCGCCCCCGGTTGCCCCGCCGAAATTTCCAACAGTCCCTGAACGCAAACCCGCACCACCCACGGACGATCGATTTGATTCGATGGATGGAGGCGCTGGTCGAACGAGCAGGTCCCCCCGGCATGCCCACCACACTCCATCGGAGATGGAGTGTCCAGGAGCGGCGTGCCGATCGGGTCCCTCCGGCCGAACCGGCGCCCACCCGTATGGACCGCGTCAAACACGCGGTCAACGTCCTGCTGGCCCTCGTGGCGCTGGTGATTGCCTCGCCGGTGCTGCTGGTCATCGCGCTGGTGGTCAAGCTCACCTCCCGGGGGCCGGTGCTCTACACCCAGGAGCGGGTCGGGCTCGATCGCCGCCTCCCCGGCCCCCACGCCCACAACCACCGCCGGGCCCGCGATCTGGGGGGCCAGCCCTTCACCATCTATAAGTTCCGCACCATGCGGGTCGACGCCGAGCAGCACTCCGGCGCCGTCTGGGCCCAGCCGCAGGACCCCCGGGTCACCCCGGTGGGCCGGCTCCTGCGCCAGTACCGGCTGGACGAGCTGCCCCAGCTCCTCAACGTGCTCCGGGGCGAGATGAACATCGTGGGGCCCCGGCCCGAGCGGCCCACCATCTTCGCCGAGCTGCGCGAGCACATCGCCGAGTATCCCCTGCGCCAGCGGGCCAAGCCGGGCATCACCGGGCTGGCCCAGATCAACCACCACTACGACCGCTCGATCGACGACGTGCGCACCAAGGTGAGCTACGATCTGGAGTACATCCGCCGCCAGGGCCTGGCCGAGGACCTCCGTATCATGCTCAAGACCATCCCCACGATCCTCTTCCGCCGCGGCGGCTGGTAGCCAAGAAGCTCCAATTGTCGCATTGGAGCCACATCGCTGCACAAAGCGGTGCCATCCCACCGGACGCACACCCCGATCAAGACCGATAACTAGTTGTCAGAACATAGGTTGATCCACGACGTCGCGACAGCGCGGCGCGGAACGCCCATTGCTGGAAAGCGGGCGGCAATCGCCCTATCTTTTTCTGATGACCCGGACTCACCAATGATGCCAGTCGAGGCCGACGCCGGACCGTATCTGTCGGTCGTTGCGCCGCTGTACAACGAGTCGGAGAACGTCGCGCCGCTCATTGAGTGGATCCTCGAGGCACTGGGGGACTATCCCCAGACCTTCGAGGTAATCCTGGTGGACGACGGGAGCAAGGACGACACCTGGGCCAGGGTGGTGACCGGCGCGGCCGGCGATCGGCGCATCCGGGGTGTCAGGCTCGCTCGTAACGCTGGACAGACGGCGGCAATGATGGCCGGCTTCGACCACGCGCGCGGCAAGGTGATCGTCTCCCTCGATGGCGACCTGCAGAACGACCCGCGTGATATCGCGGCGCTGGTGGCTCGACTCGAGGAGGGATACGATCTGGTGTGCGGGTGGCGCCAGCAGCGGCAGGACAAGCTCCTCCTGCGAAAAGTGCCGTCGTGGGTGGCCAACCGGCTGATCCGCCGCCTCACCGGTGTGCCGATCACCGATAACGGCTGCTCGCTCAAGGCATACCGCCGGGATCTGCTCGACCGGATCTCCCTCTATGCGGAGCAGCACCGGTTCATCCCGGCGCTCTCGGCCAGCGTCGGTGCCCGCATCGCGGAGATGCCGGTTCGGCATCACGCCCGCCGCTTCGGCGAAAGCAAGTACGGAATTTCCCGGACGGTCAAGGTGCTGGTCGACCTGCTGACGCTCAAGATGATCACGACCTTTCGCTCCCGGCCGCTGGTAGGTTTCCTGGTGGCGACGACCCTGCCGCTAGGAGCGGCTCTGGCCTTCGGGGTCATGTGGGTCATCGCGCTCACGCAGTTCGGCCCCGACAAGGCGCGGGCGATGGTATTCCCCGGCGCGGCCGCCCTGTCGCTCGGAGCAGCCCTGTACCTCTTCATGCTCGGCCTCGTGGCCGAGGTGGCGCTCAGCAACGAAAGGGAAAGCGCCAATGCCACTCCGACCGCGTGGGAGCTGAAATGACGGCGAAGGGAGTCCTGATGCAGCCGTTGGACGTTCCAACCGTGGCCGCGACGCGGCCCACAGAGCATCTGGTCTCGGTCGTCGTGCCCGTAGTCGAGCGGGTGGACGATCTGGCCGCGCTCTACCGCGCGTTCGCCGGCGAGCTGGAACGCCGGGGTGAGGAGTTCGAGTTCCTCTTCGTCTTCGACGGCGGCTTCGAGCCGAGCCCGGAGCTCACGGCGCTCGCCCACCAGTCGGAACGGATCCACCTGCACCGGTTCGCCCAGCGTTTCGGCGAGACGGCGGCGCTGCGGCTCGGCATCGAGCGGAGCCGCGGCGATCTGCTGGTGACCCTTCCCTCCTACTTCCAGGTTCGCCCCGAAGGGCTGGGGCCGCTGATCGACGCAGTAGCCGGCGGGGCGGAAATGGTCGTGGCCAATCGTTCGCCGCGGCTGGACAGCTGGCTCAACCGTCTCCAGTCGCGCGCATTCCATCAGATTCTCGGGGGCATCGCCGAAACCCGATTCCACGACATGGCATGCGGCGTACGGGTCATGCGCCGCCGCGTGGCCGAGTCGCTGCCACTGTACGGCGACATGCACCGGTTCATTCCGGCGCTCGCGGTGCGCGAAGGGTACCGGGTCCAGGAGCTGGCGGTGCCCCAGCATCCCAACGACGCGCGGATGCGAGTCTACGGACCGGGCGTCTACTTCCGGCGGCTGCTCGACATCGCCACCTTTTTCTTCCTGGCCAAGTTCACCGAGAAGCCGCTCCGGTTCTTCGGCATGATCGGCTCGATCTCGGTGGCCATCGGCGGCGCCATCGGCATCGTGCTGGTGGCCGACAAGATCGCCGGCCACCCGATCTCCAACCGTCCCCTCCTGCTTCTCGGAGTTCTGCTCGTGGCGGTCGGGGTACAGCTCATAGGACTCGGCCTCGTCGGAGAGATCATCGTTCACCTGCGTGCGCCGCATCGGCGGGCGTATCGGGTGCGCGAGCAGGTGTGAGCGTAGCCCCCACGCACGGATGAGCTCCGCCGGCGGCCGGATCCGGCGGATGGCAGAGCTGTGGAATTCTCCGACGCTCAGGAGCGTCGTGGTCTACGGCGCATCGGGCGTGGGTTTCGCCGGCGCCAACCTGCTTCTGGCCTACCAGCTGCCGAAGCAGGAGTACGCGCTCTTCACGCTGGTCCTCGCGCTCGTCAATCTCGCGGCACCGGCCTCACCCCTCGGACTCGACGTCCTGGTTCTCCGCCGCCGGCTCGTGATGGGCCCGGACTTGTTCCGCAATCTCCTCTACGGCGCCTCTCTCGTCACCCTCGTCTTCCTTCTGATCGGTCGCTTCGTCTACCATCTCGAGTCCCCCCTGCTGCTGCTGGTGGCGATCTGCTCGCTCAGCGGGGCGGTGATGGCCGTGGCGGGAGCGCGGTTTCAGTCGGAGCAGCGATTCGGGCTGGCCCTCTCGCTCACGCAGAGTCCCAACATCATGCTGCTGGTGGCCGCGTGCGCCGCCTTCGCGATCGGAACCAAGACGGCGTGGCCGCCGCTCTTCGTTTCGGCCCTGGGATATGCCACGGCGGCGGCGGTGGGCTGGATCCTGGTGAGACGCGAGCCCATGTACGGGCGCGGGACCGCGGGGCCGGTCTCGTGGAGCGAGGCACTCGCCCTCGCGGGGCTCGATGCCTCCGGACTCCTGCTCGTCCAGCTCGACCGGCTGGTCATCCCGTGGCTGCTGCCGCTCACCGCACTGGCCCTGTACGGCGTGCTGGCCGCGATCGCCGGCTCGGTCTTCCGGGTCCTTCAGATGGGGGTCGGCTACGCGCTCATTCCGCGCCTTCGCGCGGCGGAAGGTGTGCCGGAACGCCGTCGCCTGATCCGCCGGGAGGCATGGCTCGTGATCGGGATGATGGCCGCCGGTGCGGTGGCGGTGGCGATCGCCGTGCCTCTGGTCCAGCATTTCCTGTTGCAGCGCAAGTACAACCTTACCGCGCCGCTGGTGCTGGCCGTCGTGGCGAGCGGGGTCGCCAAGGTGCTCAACGCCTTTGCCAAGGCGCTCGTCGCGGCGCTCGCCCTGCCGGGCGAAGTCAACACCGTCAACATCTTCGGGTGGCTCTCCGTCGCCG
>JBOHSC010000135.1:0-2952 GCA_050733115.1 Gemmatimonadales bacterium | reverse complement strand
CCGCGCAGGCCAGCGGGTTGCCGCCGTACGTGCCGCCGAGTCCACCGACCTGCGACGCCTCCATCACGTCGGCGCGACCGGTCACCGCCGCCAGCGGAAGGCCGCCGGCGAGCGACTTGGCGGTGATGATGACGTCGGGCACCAGATCGTAGTGCTCGGAGGCGAAGAGCTTTCCGGTGCGCCCGAAGCCGGTCTGGATCTCGTCGGCAATGAAGAGAATGCCGTGCTGCTTCACAAAGGCCGCCAGCATCCGCACATACGCCACCGGCGCGGGAACGAACCCGCCTTCGCCGAGCTCGAGCTCCATGATCACTGCCGCGACCGACGCCGGATCGACGAGGCCAGCGAGCAACCCCTCGAGCCGCGACTGGTCGGCCTGGCAGCAGCGGCCGTTCTCCGGCCCCTCCCCGCAGCGGTAGCAGTAAGGGAACGGGAGCCGGTAGATCTCGGGCGCGAAGGGGCCGAATCCCTTCTTGTACGGCATGACCTTGGCGGTGAGCCCCATCGCGAGGTTGGTGCGGCCGTGGAATCCGTGCTCGAAGCAGAGGATCGCCTGGCGTCCGGTGAAGCTGCGCGCCACCTTCACCGCGTTCTCCACCGCCTCCGCGCCGCTGTTGACGAAGAAGGTCCGCTTTTCGTGAGTGCCCGGAGTGATCCGGTTGAGCCGCTCGGCGAGGGCGATGTACGGCTCGTAGGTCGAGACGGGAAAGCAGACGTGGGCGAAGTGGTCGAGCTGCCGGCGGACCGCCTCGACCACGGCGGGGTGCCGGTGACCGGTGTTGACCACGCCGATGCCGCCGCCGAAGTCGATCAGGCGGTTGCCGTCGGCGTCGGTGATGATGGCGCCTTCCGCGTGCACCACGGCGATCGGCGTGACGGCGGGAACGCCTTTGGGGACCGCCCGCGCGCGCCGGGCAAGGAGGGCGCGGCTCTTCGGACCGGGGATCTCGGTCTGGAGGTGGATGACGCCGGACATTGAAACCTCGAGTTGGGTGGCCTTCCGTAGAAGTAAGGAGCGGCGCGTCGTTCCGCCACCCCCGCCGCCGCCTCTAGCGGACGCCTCGCGGAGCGATGTAGCATTGAATCAGGGGAGGGCATCGCCCTCCCTCTCCCCAACGGCGATTACCCAGGAGCACCGCCATGAACGTGCGACGTACGCGTTTGGCCGGCTACACCGTGCCCGCTCTACTGGCGCTCGCGGCTGCGGCGTGTGGAGGCGGAGAGAAGCCCGCCGCCGCCCCGGCCACAGCGGCAGCGACGAAGATCGTCATCACCCCCACGGGGGACGCGCGCGCCGACGCCAGGACCTACCTCGCCAAGCTCTGCGCGAAGCCGATCGGTGGCGAGCTCAACTTCATGGTGTGGGAGGGTTACACCGACACCCTCTTCACCAAGCCGTTCGAAGAGGCGTGCGGTGTGAAGGTGAACGCCACCTACATGGGTTCGAGTGACGACCTGGTGGCCAAGCTTCGCGCCGGCGGCGCGGAGACGATCGACCTGATCTCCCCGTCGAGCGACGCCGCCACCGCGATCATCGAGGCCAATCTGGCGAGCCCGCTCGATCTGAAGCGGATTCCGAGCTTCGACGATCTGAGCGAGGGGTTCCGGACGCTCACGGTGGCGAGGAAGGACAGCGTGGTGTTCGGCGTCCCGTGGGCGTTTGGCCCGAATCCGCTGATCTACGACACCACCAAGATCAAGCCCGCCCCCGATTCCTGGGGCGCGATCTGGGACAAGAAGTACCGCGGCAAGCTCTCGCTCCAGGACGACATCGCGACGCTCTACATGGTCGCGCAGTACCTCGGAATGGACGACCCGAACGATCCGAGCAAGCTCTACAATCTCTCCGACGAGGACCTGGCCAAGGTCAAGGCGAAAATGCTGGAGCTCCGGCCCAACGTCCGGAAGTACTGGGTCACCGCCGGCGACATGACCCAGCTTTTCCAGAGCGGCGAAATCGTGGCCGGCGAGGGGTGGCCGCTCATGACCAATCAGCTTCGCCAGGCCAAGTATCCCGCGGGGGAGACGATCCCCAAGGAAGGCACCACCGCGTGGGCCGATCACTGGGTGCTCACCAGCGGCGCCAAGAATCTGGACGCGGCTTACGCCTGGCTCGAGTACACCACGCAGCCCTTCACCCAGAAGCTGCTGTTCGACGTGACGGCCTACATCGTGGCCAATCCGGCCGCCAAGAGCTACATGTCGGCCGAGCAGGCCGCCAGCCAGCGGGACATCAGCGACTATGGTTCCAAGGTGAACTTCTGGCAGTGGAGCCCCCGCCGCGAGAAGTACCAGGAGATCTGGAACGAGGTGAAGGCCGGGAAGTAGGAGACGAGACGGGAGAAATGCCCTCGCTTCTCGAGCTCCGCGGCGTCACCAAACTTTTCGGCGCCTTCGCGGCGGTGGACGGCGTGTCGCTGGCCATCGCCTCGGGGGAGTTTCTCACCCTCCTCGGCGCCTCGGGCTCGGGGAAGACCACCACCCTCCGGATGATCGCGGGGTTTGAGCCCCCAACGAGTGGCGAGATCCTCATGGGTGGCGCGCCGATCTCACGGCTCCCGCCGTTCAAGCGCGACATCAACACCGTCTTCCAGCACTACGCCCTCTTCCCTCACATGAGCGTCCGCCAGAACGTCGAATACGGGCTGCGGATGAAGCGCGTCCCCGCCGCCGAGCGGGCGGGGCGCGTGGACGAGGCGCTCGAGATGGTGCAGCTCGGACAGCTCGGCGCCCGTGCGCCCCGCCAGCTCAGCGGCGGCCAGCAGCAGCGCGTGGCGCTCGCGCGGGCGCTGGTCAACCGGCCAAGAGTGCTTCTCCTCGACGAGCCGCTCGGCGCGCTCGACCTCAAGCTGCGGAAAGAAATGCAGCTGGAGCTCAAGCACCTCCAGACCGGGCTCGGAATCACCTTCATTTACGTAACTCACGATCAGGAGGAGGCGCTCACCATGAGCG
>JBOHSC010000134.1:0-4156 GCA_050733115.1 Gemmatimonadales bacterium | reverse complement strand
TCCGTCCACAGCTGACCTACTCCACACCCGGCGGCCGGCCGACCTCGCTGAGCATCGGTCTCTTCGAGGGCCTCCGGCAAGGCCCGTACACCGTGCTGCAGTTGCCCCGGGTCGAAGCCGAGTTCAGCTACAGCTCCAAGTTCGGCGAGAACAGCAACGTCAAGATCTTCTTGAATGGCGCTGCCCAGAGTGCCAAGGACAACGCGACCGGCACTTCCACCTCCCTGAGCTCTACCGGCGCCGGTGGCGGTGTGGTGATCGACGTCTCGGGCTTCGCACTCACCGGCTCTGGCTTCTTTGCCAAGGGCATGGGCTACCTGCTCTCGGGTGACGGCATCGTGGGCGGCGGGAACTTCGACAACCAGGGCGTGGACGTGGCCGGCGACGGCCGCACCTCGTTCGGCTACATCGGCCAGGTCACCTATTCCCCGCCGGCCGGCAAGTTCATCATCGGCGGCAGCTTCGGCGAGAACCACCTCAAGCGGACCGACGCCGACAAGGCCGCCGACGGCGTCGACGCGGAAATTCTCAAGAACCGGGCAATTGTCGGCCAGCTTACCTACAAGTGGAGCAAGGCGCTCCGCTGGGTGGCCGAATACGGGCACATCGACGGGTACGGGAACGGCGCCAAGACGTCGAAGACGGATCAGGGCTCACTTGGCATGATGCTGTTCTTCTAAGGCAGGAGCACCATCGGGTTTGACGAGGGGCCGTCCCGTGAGGGGCGGCCTCTCTTTTTCCCCCGTGCGGCCTCGTGCCGCCGGTGAGGCGGGGCTATTAGATTCCGGTCAACCTTCACGCCCCTCCGGGAGATCTTTCACGATGCGCTCGCACCCGATGCTCGGCACACTCCTCCTCATGGGCGCCTGCGGCGGCGGCACCTACTTTACCACGCTCACCGCGTCGCCCGCGGCCAGCCCGTCCGACGCTATCGCGTGCGCACGCTCCAAACTCCGTGAGGTCGGCTACCAGCAGACCTCCCTGGATGAAACCGATTTTCGGCTGACCGCGCGCAAGATCGACAACACCGTCCACCGGGCGGAGCCCCAGTTCCGCCGGAACGTCAACCGGCTGGAAATCGAGGCCGCGGCCGGGGCGGACGGGAAGACCGCGCTCACCGTCGTCGGACACACCTTCGCAGAGTACTCCACCCAGCGCGGCCCGACCGAAGTGGAAGAGAAGGCCTCGGCCGATGTCAGCCAGGCCGCCCACGCGGTCGTACAGTCCTGCGGACAATCCTGATTCCTATCTCCCGCCTGCGTCCTCCGCCGATCCGCCATGCCGCAGCAGGATACCGGCGCCGGACCGGGCTAGGTTAGATGCGGGCGAAGGTCGTCTCGCTGACTCCTGGAGGCGTGGTGGCAGTCCCTCAGGTCGAGCTGGTACATCTCTCAGGGCCCAGTCGTGGTGCAGCGGCTCAGAGCCCTGCTCCGCCAGTACGGAAGCCCGCCTGGCTCAAGGTCAGGGCCCCCGGCGGCCCCGGCTACGGGCACATCAAGACGATGATGCGCGACCTGGGGCTGCACACCGTGTGCGAGGAAGCCCGCTGCCCCAACATCGGGGAGTGCTGGGAGCATAAGGCGGCCACGTTCATGATCCTGGGCGACGTGTGCACCCGCAACTGCACTTACTGCGCAGTCTCCCATGGCACCCCCACGGCCTTCGACCCGCTGGAGCCGGTACGGCTGGCCGATGCGGTCGAGCGCATGGGACTCGAGCACGTCGTCATCACCTCGGTTGACCGTGACGATCTCGCCAACGGCGGCGCCGAGGCGTTCGCCGGCTGCGTCACCGAGATCAGGCGCCGGATGCCCGAGAGCACCGTCGAAGTGCTGATCCCAGACTTCAAGGGCTCGGAGCGCGCGCTGCAGATCGTGATGGATGCCCGCCCCGCCATTCTCAACCACAATCTCGAAACCGCCGAGCGACTCTACCGGCTGGCGCGTCCGGGGGGACGGTACGACAGGGCGCTCGCCCTGCTCGCGAACGCGCGCCGCATGGTGCCCGACTCGCTCACCAAATCGGGAATCATCCTCGGCATGGGCGAAGAGTGGGACGAGGTGCTCACCTGCCTTCGCGACCTTCGCCGGAGTGACGTGAACATCGTGACACTCGGCCAGTATCTGCGCCCCTCGGCGCGGCACCTGCCGGTGGCGCGCTACTACACTCCAGCGGAATTTCTCGAGTTGCGCGACATCGGCCTCGAGATGGGATTCACCCATGTGCAGTCGAGCCCGCTCACCCGTTCGTCGTACCACGCCTGGGAGCAGGTGGCGGCCGCCAGAGGCGTCACGCCGTGACGAGCACCGCCGCCGCCCGGAAGCGCAAGCGCGGGCTCGATCCGGCCCGCGCCGACGAGTATCGTCGCTGGCTGCGCCAGATGATGCTCATCCGCCGCTTCGAGGAAAAGGCGGGGGAGGCGTACAGTCTGGGCAAAATCGGCGGGTTCTGCCATCTGTACATCGGACAGGAAGCGGTGGCGGTGGGGAGCCTCGCCGCGCTCGGGCCCGACGATTACATCACCTGCTCCTACCGGGAGCACGGCCACGCCCTGGCGAGAGGGATCACCGCCCGGGCCGTGATGGCGGAGCTGTTCGGCAAGGCCGAGGGCTGCTCGGGCGGCAAGGGCGGCTCGATGCACCTGTTCGATGCCTCGCTCGGCTTTCTCGGCGGCCACGGCATCGTGGGCGGCCACATTCCCCTCACCACCGGGATGGCGTTCGCCATCAAGTACCGCGATACCAGCCAGGTGGCAGTGTGCTACTTCGGTGAGGCGGCGGTAAACAACGGCGCCTTCCACGAGGCACTCAACATGGCCGCGCTCTGGAAGCTTCCTGCCATCTACATCTGCGAGAACAACCGCTACGGGATGGGCACCGCCCTCGAGCGCGCCAGCGCCATCTACGACATCTCCGAGCGGGCCAGCTCGTACGACATGGCCAACGAGGTGGTGGATGGCCAGGATGTGCTGGTGATGCACGCGGCGATGGAGCGCGCGGTGCAGCGGGCCCGTGCCGAGAAGCATCCCACGCTGCTCGAGGTTCGCACCTACCGCTTCATGGGTCACTCGATGTCCGACCCGATCCATGGCCACTACCGCACCCGGGAAGAGGTCGAGGACCAGCGCAAGCGCGACCCGATCACCGTCTGGTCGCGGCGGCTGATTGGGGAGGAGATGCTCGACGAGGCGGCGGTAAGGGCGATAGACCGGGAAGTGGTGGCGGAGGTCGAGGATTCCTACCAGTTCGCCGATCAGGCCGCCGACCCGGAACCGGAGGCGCTGTACCGGGATGTCTATGCGGAGGGGGACGGGAAACTCTAGCATGCCGACCATCACCTATCGCGACGCTCTCAATCAGGCCCTCCGCGAGGAAATGCAGCGCGACCCCGACGTCTTCCTGATGGGCGAGGAAGTCGGCGTGTATCAGGGCGCGTACAAGGTGAGCCGCGGACTGCTCGAGGAGTTCGGTCCCACGCGCGTGGTGGACACTCCGATCACCGAGCTGGGCTTCGCGGGTGTCGGCGTCGGAGCGGCCATGGTCGGGTTGCGGCCCGTCATCGAGTTCATGACCTGGAATTTCGCGCTGCTCGCCATCGACCAGCTCGTGAATTCGGCCGCCAAGATGCGCTACATGTCGAACGGCGGCGTAGGCGTGCCGGCGGTGTTCCGCGGCCCGGGTGGCTCGGCGCTCCAGCTCGCCGCGCAGCACTCGCAGGCCTTCGAGAGCTTCTACGCGCACATTCCCGGCCTCAAGGTGGTCATGCCGGCCACGCCGGCCGACGCCAAGGGTCTGCTCAAGAGCGCCATCCGTGACGACAATCCGGTGGTCTTCATCGAGGGCGAAATGCTGTACAACATGAAGGGCGAGGTGCCCGATGGCGAGCACGTCGTTCCCCTCGGCAAGGCCGACATCAAGCGCGCGGGCCGTGACGTGACGATCGTCTGTCACTCGAAGACGGTGAGCGTCGCCCTCAAGGCCGCGGAGCAGCTCGCCGAGCAGCAGGTGGAGGCCGAGGTGCTCGATCTCCGGACCATCCGGCCGCTCGACGAGGAGGCGGTGATCTCGTCGGTGGCGAAGACCCATCACGTCGTGATCGCGGAAGAAGGGTGGCCATTCGCGGGCGTAGGCGCGCAGGTGGTGGACACCATCCAGCG
>JBOHSC010000133.1:0-2448 GCA_050733115.1 Gemmatimonadales bacterium | reverse complement strand
GCCGCCGCCCCCGCACACCTCGCGGCGCCGGTGGCCGCCCAGGCGGCCTTGCCGGGAGCGGCCGGGGTCGAAGCGCCGCGGGCCGCCCCGGCCCTCAAGGAGATCAAGTCACCGATGGTGGGGACGTTCTACAAGGCACCGGAGGCGGGCGCCGATCCGTACGTGAAGGTGGGAGGGCGGATCACCCCCGGCCAGACCGTGTGCATCATCGAGGCGATGAAGATCATGAACGAAATCGAGGCGGAAATTTCGGGCGTGGTGCGCGAGGTCTGTGCCGACGACACCCAACCGGTCGAATTCGGGCAGGTCCTCTTCCGGGTCGACCCCAATGGCTGAGCCCAGCGAGACGGGGGCCAAGGGCGGGCCGACCTTCAATTTCAAGGCGACCATCGGCCAGATGGTCCAGCGCAACGCCTCCGACCTGCTGCTCAAGGTGGGCCGGCCGCCCACGGTGCGCGTCAACGGCGAGCTGGCCGGCCTCGACATGCCGCCGCTCAAGCCGGAAGATCTGAAGCTGCTGGCCGAGCAGGTGATGACGCCACGCCAAGTGAAGGAGTTCGCCGAGAAGAAGGAGGCCGATTTCGCCATCGGCGTGCCGGGGGTGGGGCGCTTCCGCACCAACATCTACCAGCAGCGCGGCACCCTCGCCTTCGCGTTTCGCGCGATTCCCTACGAGGTGAAGACGATCCAGGAGCTCTTTCTCCCCGTCGTCCTCGAGGAGATCTCCCTCAAGGCGCGCGGACTCATCCTGGTCACCGGCATTACCGGCTCGGGCAAGTCCACCGCGCTGGCGGCGATGATCAATCACGTGAACCAGAACCGCCGGGTGAACATCATCACGATCGAGGATCCGATCGAGTTCCTCCATCGCGACGTCATGTCCAACATCTCCCAGCGCGAAGTCGGGAGCGACACCCTTTCGTTCGGCTCGGCGCTCCGGCACGTGCTGCGCCAGGACCCCGACGTCATCCTGGTCGGCGAAATCCGAGACATGGAAACGCTCGACACGGCGCTCAAGGCCGCCGACACCGGCCACCTCGTGTTCTCGACCCTCCACACCACCGACGCCACCCAGACGCTCAACCGGATCATCTCGTTCTATCCGCCGTACCAGCACCAGGAAATCCGCATGCTGCTGGCCACGGCGCTCCAGGCGGTCATCTCGCTCCGGCTGGTGCCGCGCCAGGACGGGCGGGGCCGGGTACCGGCGGCCGAGGTGCTCATCAACACCGCCGCGGTGGCGGACAACATCCGCGACATCGAAAAGGCGCTCAACATCCCCGACCTCATCGCCGAGGGAACCGTGTCCTACGGCATGCAGTCGTTCGATCAATCGCTCATGAAGTGGTTCAAGCAGGACATGATCTCCTACGAGAGCGCGCTCTTCTACTCGAGCAATCCGAGCGAGTTCGCACTCCGGGTCTCCGGCGTCGATTCGGCCTCCGATCGCACGTTCAGCGAGATCACGGGGCAGTCGGTGCCCACCGGCGCGCTGGACCTCACGCCCTGATGTTCAAGAAGGTGTTGATCGCCAACCGCGGGGAGATTGCCTTGCGGGTGATTCGCGCGTGCCGGGAGCTCGGGATCGCCACGGTGGCGGTCTACAGCGAGGCCGACCGCGAATCGCTGCACGTGCGCTTCGCCGACGACGACGTCTGCATCGGTCCGCCGCCCAGCCGCGCTTCCTACCTCAAGATTCCGAATCTCATCGCCGCCGCCGAGATCACCGGCGCCGATGCCATCCATCCCGGGTACGGCTTCCTCGCGGAGAATCCCGAGTTCGCCGACATCTGCCGGGCGTCGAACATCACGTTCATCGGCCCCACCGGCGACCAGATCCGGCAGATGGGCGACAAGGCCACGGCGCGCCGCCTGGCGCAGGAGGCGGGCATCGCCACGGTGCCGGGCTCCCCCGGAACGATCGACGACGCCGAGCAGGCGCTCGAGTTCGCGCAGAGCATCGGATTCCCGGTGATCATCAAGGCAACGGCGGGCGGCGGCGGGAAGGGAATGCGGATCGCCGAGGAGCCCGAAAAGTTCACCCAGCTCTTCGGGCTGGCCCAGAACGAGGCCCTCGCCGCCTTCGGCAACGGGGCCGTGTACGTCGAGAAATATCTGGAGCATCCCCGGCACGTCGAGATCCAGGTCATGGGCGACTGCTTCGGGCGGGTGGTGCACCTCGGCGAGCGCGACTGCTCAGTGCAGCGGCGCCACCAGAAGCTGATCGAGGAGAGCCCGAGCCCCGCGCTGAGCCCCCTCCTCCGGGAGCGCATGGGCGAAGCGGCGGTCACCCTCGCCGCCAACATCGGCTACGTCGGCGCCGGCACGCTCGAGTTCCTTCTCGATACCGACGGCCGCTTCTACTTCATGGAGATGAACACGCGGCTGCAGGTCGAGCACCCGGTGACCGAGCTGGTCACCAGCGTCGACCTGGTCCGCGAGCAGCTC
>JBOHSC010000132.1:0-10539 GCA_050733115.1 Gemmatimonadales bacterium | reverse complement strand
CGTCGAAGGTGAGCGCACTCGCAAGAAAGGGAATGTTGTATTCGTCGGCAGCCTGCAGGGTGCGGCGAAGAAAGCCGGCGGCCGAAACGTGCCAGCCGCCGGGGCGGCGGCCGCTCAGGCGAGCGGCTCCTCGTAGTCGCCCACCGGGCGGCGACGGGCCCGGGACTCCGCCAGCCGGCGCTCCAGCTCTTCGCGCGCGCTCGCGGTGGAGGACGCCGCCCGAGCCCGCGCCGGCGGAAGCTCGCCCGGCTCGCCGAGGTCGTCGTCATCCATCAGATCGTCGAGGGCTTCCTTGCCGCTCCCGAACTGCTGCGCCAGCTCGTCGAGCTTTTCCTCGGTCATTGCACGGAATTTCCAGAGCTTGCGCTGAAGCACGCGGCGGGTTTCCTCTCCGCTTCGGGGCGCGTAGAGCAGCGCGATCCCGGCGCCGAGCAGCGCTCCCCAGAACAGCCACTTTGCGGAGGGGTCGCCTCCACGCTCCACGTAGACCACTTCACGGCCTTGAGTGCGACGTCTCATGCGGTCCTCCTATCTATTCCCCGGCGTCGGGGTCGTCGGCCGCCGACACCAGCGCCGGCTTGAGCGCGGCGTGGTGCTGCATCGGAGCCTGAACGAAACGATTGATGTCCTTCTCGGTACCGTTGACGTTGAGCTGGTCGAACAGAAAGGCGAAGGTCCGTTCCAGATCGGCGGCGATGACGCCCCGCACCTCTTCGGGAAGCGACCAGAACTCCCGCTTGAACGGTCCGATCGCCTTCTTCCTGGCCTTGTAGTAGAACTGCTCGTTCGTATCCCCGCCCTTCCGCTCTCCCGCCGCGTTCTCGTTCACCCAGGCGCGCAGCCGATCGCGGAGCTCGGACGGCAGCCGGGGATGGTCGAAGACGATGTTCTGGAAGTTGGTGGCGAGATGGATCTCGGCGGTTTCGATACGGGGAAAGTTGCCGAACGCGTTCGAGGGGAGGGTGCTTGCGCCGTGTTGCACCGCGCCGGCGAGGCCGTACGTCTCGCGGGCGGCCTCGGAGAGCGCCGCGAGAGCTTGGAGATCGAGCTTCACTTCGGCGATTGACCCGTCGGCCAGGACGATGCCGCCGTGCGACGTGCCCGTCTGCACCGAGATCTTGCTGATCCCCTCGTACGACCCCGATGCGGCGAGCGTGCGGTTGTACCCCAGCATGAACGCGTGCAGCTCCTCGACCGTGCTGTTCTTCATTCCCACCTCGCCGATCTCGGCCCCGACCGAGACGACGACGCCCTCGGGCTCGAGCCCGCGGATGAACGCGGTGATCTCGGCGGCCCGCTCGAAGTTCAGGCGCTGCTGCGCGTCGAGAGTGGGCTGGTCGAGATCGACCAGCGTGGAGGTGTCCACGTCGATGTTGTAAAAGCCGGCGCCAACCTCCTCGCCGATCAGCTTCTTGACCTCACCGACCTCACCGTCGGGATCGGAGGCGTACTTCTTGTGGTTGACCTGGCAGTGATCGCCCTGAATGAAGAGCGGCAGCACGTAGCCCTCGCGGAGCGCCGCGCCGATCAGCACCGCCACGTATTCGCCGGGCCGCTGGTCCGTATAGGCGATCTCGGAGCGGGCAATCTCGAGGATGATGGCCCCCGCCCTGCCCGCGCGTGCGGCGCGGAACACGGCGCGCACGGTATCGTAGGTCATCATCCGGACGTTGATGGCCGGCACGGTAAACCCGCTCACGTCACCCCGGCCGCGAGCCGCGTACAGCCCGTTGATCGACGCCGGACGCGCGCCGGTGACCTGCCCCAGCTCCCAAAGCAACCAGCGCGCCGCATCCCTCTCACTCTCGCCACCGAACACCGCCTGCCACACCAGTCGGTCGGTGGCGGGGGAGCGCAGTCTCGAAGGGTCGCGGACCGTGACGCCGCCAGGCACCAGGGTCACCGCGCCCCCGAACAGATCGACCGCGCGTCGGGTTTCGTCAGCCATGCGTACGAGCTCCTCGGTGAAACGATGCAAGAGAGTGGGAAAGGTAGGGCGGGACGGGGGGAGCGTCAAACGGTGCCGCGACTCGCGCTCACGCTTCGTCCGCGCTCTCCGTTGCCGGACGTGGCGGGGCATCATGGCCCGGGCGGCCCATCGCCGCGTAGGTGAGCCGCTTGCCGAGCTCGACGCCGGGCTGATCGAAGGGATCGATGCCGTACCAGACCCCCGCGTAGCCGGTGGCGAGCTGCAAGAACATGATCGCCTCGCCGAGCGTCGCGGCGGTGAGATCGGGGAGGCGGAGAGTGCAGCTCATCCGGCCCATCTGCGCGAGCGCGGCCGACGTTGCCTCGTACTCGGCGCGCAGTAGCGCGCCGAGAGTGTGGCCGGGGAGATACGCGAGATCGGGCGGGAGGTCGGGGCGCTGGGGGATCGGCACGTCCTCGCCGAGGTCGTCCACCGTGGCGAAAGTGATGACCTTGTCGTACGGGCCCTCCATGAAGAGCTGCACCTGGCTGTGCTGATCGGTGGCGCCGATCGCGGCGACCGGTGTGGGACCGGTGTTCACCATGCGCCCGTTCCGGTCGACTCGTTTGCCGAGACTCTCCGCCCAGAGCTGCCGGTACCACTCGGCGAACTCCCTGAGCCGGTCGGTGTAGGGCATGAAGACGTCGATGTGGGCGCCAAGCTCCGTGTCGGCCGCCCAGTGCAGCGCCGCATAGAGCGCTGCCGGGTTGGCCAGCAGATCGTCGTTCTCTGCCCGATCAATCGCGCGGCCGGCCCCCGCGAGCAGCGCCTCGATGTCGATGCCCACCAACGCGGCGGGCAGGAGTCCCACCGGCGAGAGCACACTGAAGCGGCCTCCGACGTCGGGTGGGACTCGGAGTGTCGCGATCCCTTCCTTGCCGGCGATCTCGCGAAGCGCCCCGCGCGCGGGGTCGGTGGTGAAAACGAGGTGGCGGTATGCGGCCTGCCCCAGCGCGTCCTCGAGCCAGGCTCGCACCACCAGATACTGCGCCATCGTCTCCGCGGTGCCGCCCGACTTGCTGATGACATTTACCAGTACCCGGCGCGGATCGATCCGGCGGAGCGCCGCCGACACCGTCGTGGGGTCGACGTTTTCCAGCACGGTGAGCCGGGGAAAGAAGTCGCGGCCCTCGTCGTCCCACTCGTTCCACCCTGGGCGCCGGAGGGCGTTGAGGAGCGCCTTGGCGCCGAGCGCCGAGCCGCCGATGCCGAGCACCAGCACGTGGTCGTGCGCCTGACCGAGCCCCTCGGCGAAGATCTTGATCTCGCGCACCGTCTCGTCCTGTCGGACCAGATCGTAGAAGCCGTACTCTCCCGCGGTCCTGCGGCGCCGGACCTCCGCCTGCACGTCACCGAAGCGCGCGGCCAGCTCGGCCAGCCGCCCCCGGAGGAGGCCGTGGACACCGTCGAGATTCTCCTGGAGCAACCGGCCGTAGGACAGTCGAATCACTCTACCTCCACCGTGAGACCATCGTAGGCGGGCAGTATCCCTGTCGGGAGGCGTCCAGCGAGATCGGCGTGGCCGGTCTCGTGCGTGAGATGGGTGAGGTAGGTGCGACGCGCCCCGAGCGACTGGGCCACCTCGATCGCTTCGTCGATGCTCAGGTGCGTCGGATGCGGCCGCCACCACAGCGCGTTCAACACCAGCACGTCGAGATCACGGAGGTGGCGGCGCTCCGGCCCGGGAATCGCCTTGACGTCGGTGATGTAGGCCATGCGACCGAAACGGTAGCCGAAGACACGCAGATGGCCGTGACGAAACGCGAGCGGCAGCATCTCGACGCCCGCCACTCGCACCACCTGCCCCGGCTCCACGGCGTGCAGCTCCAGGTTCGGCTTCGACGTGCCTTCGTAGGGCCGCACCACGTCGTCGAAGATGTACGTGAAGGACGCGCGGAGACGGTCGAGTGTTTCGGATGGGCCGTACACCGGCAGCGGACGACGGTGGCGCACCGAGAACATCCTGAGATCGTCGATGCCGTTGATGTGGTCGGCGTGTTCGTGGGTGTATACGACGGCATCGACGTTGGCAAACCCCCCGGCGATCAGCTGGAGCCGCAGCTCCGGTGGCGTATCGATGAGGATCGTGGCCCCGCCGGCCTCCACGACCGCCCCGGCACGGGTGCGCCGGTCCCTGGGGTCGGTCGAGTGGCACACCGCGCAATCACAGCCGATCTGGGGCACGCCGAACGACGTGCCCGTGCCCAGAAAGGTGAGGCGCATCCCCTAAACTGCTTCGATCTTGAGGAGGTTGGTAGTGCCGGGCATGTCGAAGGGAACACCGGCGGTCACCACCAGGCGCTCCCCGGGCTGCGCCAGGCCCCGCTCGAGGATCTGCTGGCGGGCGACGGCCAGCATCGAGTCATAGTCGGAGAAGTGCTCGGTGAGCGCCGGCGTGACTCCCCATACCAGTGAGAGCTGGCGGTAGGTCTCGGGCTCGGGAGTGCTGGCGAAGATCGGTACCGTCGGGCGGCAGGTAGCCACCTTCCGGGCGGTAAAGCCGCTGCTGGTGAAGCACACGATGAGCGGAGCCGAGAGCATTTCAGCCGCGGCGCATACCGCCACCGCGATCGCGTCTTCGGTCCGCACCGGGCCGCTCCTGGCCGCGCCGTGGCGCGCCAGCGGGGGCCCGTCGCCACCGCGCCGTCCGAGCGCCGCATCGATGGTGACGCCGCGCCCGACACGCTGGGCCTCCATCTCGCGGGCGATGCGATCCATCGCGCGTACCGCCTCCACCGGATATTCCCCCACCGCGGTCTCCGCCGAGAGCATGACCGCGTCGGTACCGTCCAGGATCGCGTTGGCGACGTCCGATGCCTCGGCCCTGGTCGGACGCGGCGCGTGCACCATCGACTCGAGCATCTGGGTGGCGGTGATGACCGGCTTTCCATGCATCCCGGCCTCGCGGATGATCTGCTTCTGCATGAGGGGGACTTCCTCGAACGGCAGCTCGACGCCCAGATCACCGCGGGCAACCATGATCGCGTCGGCGGCGTCGAGAATGCCGCACAGATTGCCGAGCGCCGTATCCTTCTCGATCTTGGCGATGAGCTTGGTGGCGCGCGGAACCAGCGCCCTGAGCTGTTCCATGTCCTCGGGGCGCCGCACGAACGAGAGCGCGATGTAGTCCACGCCCGCCGCCACCGCCTGCTTCACGTCTTCCAGATCCTTTTCCGTCAGTGCCGGCGCGCTCACCTCGATTCCCGGCAGGTTCATCCCCTTGTGGGCCCTGAGCTCGCCCCCGTAGTCCACCCTGGCCCGCACCCGCCGGCCCGACATCCCTTCCACTTCGAGCGAAAGAAGCCCGTCGTCGAGCAGAATGCGGGCGCCCATCCGCACATCGTGCGCGAGGCCGTCATAGGTGGTGGGAATCTCGCCGGCTACTGCCTCATCCTCGGGCGCGAAGGTGACACTCTGGCCGGGAATGAGGCGGATGGGAGACTCGAGCGCGCCGATGCGAATGCGCGGTCCCTGGAGGTCGAGGAGAACTCCCACCGATTCCCGACGCCGTGCGACGATGTCGCGAAGTTGCGCGATCCAGCGGTCGCGGATCTCCGGCGTGCCGTGCGACGCGTTGATGCGGACGACATTCACTCCCGCATCGAGGAGAGCAGACATCTGCGCGGGTTGATCCCACGCCGGACCCAGGGTGGCGACGATTTTCGTGCGGCGAACAGATGTGCGAGGCATGGGCTGGAGTCTAATGGAGGCAGTCCGGTGCCGCATCACAGTTGCATGACGACCTCCCCTCCGACGACGGTGAGGACCGCCCGTCCCGCGCGGAACGCGAAGCCATCATCGCGGTCGGCCGCGGGATCGACGTCCCACGCTACCAGATCGGCGTCGTGCCCCGGCGCCAGCGTGCCCCGGCGATGGGACACTCCGCCCGCGGCCGCGGCGCCGGCGGTATACGCGCGGACCGCGTCTTCCAGCCCCAGCTTCTCCTCCGGCCTCCACCCGCCCGACGGTGTGCCGTCGCCGGCCCGGCGCTCCATGGCAGCGAACACTCCCTCGCGCGGATCGATCGAGGCCACCGGGACGTCACTGCCGAAGACGAGCGCCGATCCTTCTCTCAAAAGAGTGCGGAACGCGTACGCGCCTTTCCCGCGCGCCCCCCAATGGCGGTCGACCAGCGGAACGTCGGTGAGGAGGTGGGCCGGCTGCATCGATACGACGATACCCGCGCTGGCGGCCCGCCCCAGATCGACCGGGTGCACGCACTGGAAGTGCTCGATGCGATGCGGAATGGCGGCTCGGGGCAGCGAGGCCATGAGGTCGAGCGCGCGGCGGACGGCTGCGTCACCGATTGCGTGCACCGTGGAGGCGATCCCCGCCCCGGCCGCCATCTCCATGGCGTTCCGTGCCGCTGACTCGGCCGTGATCGGCATCCCGCGGTCGTGGCTGCCCTCATACGGATCGAGCATCCAGGCGGTGCGGCTGCCAAGGCTGCCATCGAGGAACATCTTCACCCCTCCGACCGTGAGCCACTCGGAGCCGGCGCCGCTGCGGACGCCACGCTGGACCAGCGCCGGAAGCGACTCGACCGGTGGGTGAAAGAGCACCCTCAGCCGGAGCGACCGCCGAGCCGCCATCCGCGCGAAGGCCGACATGGCCGAGGCGCCCTCGACGTTGTGAATGCCCGTCACACCGAGACGGTGGGCCTCTTCCTGCGCGTCGAGCAGCGCATCGTCGAGCGCCTCCTCGGGGGGCTGGGGGAGGCACGCAGTCATGAGCTCCACGGCACGCTCCAGCAGAAGGCCCGTGGGCTCCCCAGCGGCGTCGCGGACGATCCTGCCCCCGTACGGATCGGGGGTGCGGGGAGTAATGCCGGCCGCCGCGAGGGCAGCGCTGTTGACCCACGCGGCGTGCACATCGAGGGAGTCGAGGTAGACCGGCCCCGGCTGGATCTCGTCCAACGCACCACGCTCGGGCGCGCGGGACCAGCCGTTGGCGTCCCACCCCTGGCCGATAACCCAGCCCTGCACCGGTCTCGCCGACGCCACCCGCGCCAGCACGTCCTCCCGGGTCCTCGTCCCCGCCAAGTCGGTCCGGCGGCGGTTGAGCGACCAGAGCGCAAGGTGAGTGTGGCAGTCGACGAACCCGGGGGTGACCAGCGAGGCGGGGAGATCGTATCCGGGGGTTCCCCGGGGCACCAGCGGCGACACCGCCTCGGCCTTGCCGACCGCCCGGACGATTCCATCCGACCACCAGACTGCGTCCCCCTCGATGCCGGGGGCGAGGCTCAATATCCGCCTGGCGCGAAGAAATCCGCCTGAAGTAGAGGCGTCAGAGGGCATCTGGCGGCATTGCGGACCTTGGTTTCCACATGTGGAAAACCCGGGGAAGTGAATATCTGGATTCGGGGAAAGCGAGTAGCTAATCGGGTGGTTTATAGTGATTATTTACTTTAAGTCAACTGTGTAATAAGTTGACTAATATGGAGATATACACTATGTATTAATCCTCTTCCAAGCAATGCGACACTGTCGTTACTGGCCAACTATTTATTCAGATTTACGAATTATGAACATCTTCTACATGGCTTTTGGGAGGATTCGGCCCCTGGTCTTCGGGATAATGCCGGTATCAGCGCTGCAGCCGGATTTCTCCCCCGCCGCCCCGGTAAAGCGGCCCCACGAAGCGCACGGGTGAGCCCTGAAGTGCCTTGGCAAGGTCGTCCTTCCCCTCGACCTTGAGAGCGCCCACCATCGGCGAGGCCCACTGGGGAGTGAGGGTCAGACTTCCGTTCCCCTTCCTCGCCGCCCCCGCACTGGCGGCCCACGCGATGGCCACCGAGCCGCTGACCGCAGAGCTGTCCCTGGCCTGGCGGCCGTCCCAGGTAATGAGGGTATTCCCCATCTTGATCTGGAACCGGTCGTCGCCGCTGGGGTGGCCGTTTTCGTCCACCTCGGGGGCCTTCCCTAGCGTGGCCTCGACTTCGCGCAGGACCTGCCCCGCCAAACGACCCGAACGGATGAGCCGCTCGTTCGTCGTGAGTATGAGCAACGCGACGTCCCGTTTGTTCCCCGACCCTGTCTCCTCCGCGCCCACCGTCCAGAGGGCCAGAAGCTGGGGCTTGCGCCCGCTCTTGTTGCTCAACTGGTAGTCGTCCGTTTGAACGGTGTCCATCGCGTAGAAACAGAGGTGGGAGGGGCTCCACGCACCAAGCTCGGGCTGGGCCTCGACCTCGCTCTTGAGGGCCGGATGGAGATCGTTAGCCTGACCGGCGGTGACGAGCCGGAGACCGGCTGGGAGGCTTCGTGACGCGAGCTGAGGCTCGACGAGGAGGAGGACGCAGAATCCGTTGCGGAGGCCTCCGATGCGCCAGACGACATCCTGGGAAGCATCCCTCTGAGCCGAGAGCGGGGCAGCCACCAGCGCGAGGGCGGCGGCCAGGCCGGCGCCCGTCCTAGTGCAGGCAGGAATGATTACCTCCGGAATGTGAGCGCGGGAAAGACGATCAGCCGCCCCTGGCGGTGCGAACCGCGCCGGCCAGCTCGGTGTACGCCTTCGGGTCCAGCGCGTTGAAACGAAGATTCCGGTACGTCACGTTGCCCTTGGGCCCCACGACGTACACCGTGCGACGCATGTAGGGGTCTCCCTCGCTGCCGAACTTGCGAGCCACCTTCTGGCCGGGGTCGCTGAGGAGCCGGAATGGGAGGTTCAGGCTCGACGCGAACCGGACGTGCGTCTCGACCGAGTCGGCGCTGACCCCGACGACCACCACCTCGGAGCCGAAGAGCGAATCGTACTGCTCGGCGAACGTGCGCATTTCGGCGGTGCACCCCGAGGTGAAATCCTTCGGATAGAAGGCGATTACTACGGTCTTTCCCCGGTCGCGCCAGAGCTGGTACGGGGCCTCGGTGGAGCCCACGCCTTCCTTCGTGGCCCACCGAAGGGTGAAATCGGGTGCCTGGCGACCGACGTCGGGGCCGGACACGATGATGGCCGTCGCGGCGCCTCCACCACCCTGGGCGGCAGCCGGCCCCGCGGCGGCCAGAAAGAGCGCAGCGCAGGCGAATGAGCGAGTGAGAGCTGGCATGGAGACGCGATCCCTGAAAAAGGTTGACTACTCGGCGGCCACCTTGGCGAGCACGGCCGACAGATCCTGGGTGCCACCGGTGCCGGTGTAGGCCACTTTACCCGTGCGGTCCACGATGACGACGTACGAGGTGGTCGGTGCGGCATAGGCGCGCGTGCTCGTGCCCTCATCGTCGTAGAGTGTCCGGAACGGCGGCTTGTTCGACTCGACCCAGCGGCGCACGCGCTCCGGACTCTGATTGACGGCGACGTTCACACCGAGAAACTGGACCCGGTCGCCGAACTCAGCGTGGGCCCGGCGCACCCGTGGTAGCAATTCCTCGCACCGCTCGCACCACGTCGCCCAGAACTCGAGCAGCACCGGCTGCTTTCCCAGATATTGGCCGATATCCACCGGCTTCCCATCGAGATCGTGCACCACTACGGCGGGCGCACGGGATCCCACGGCCAGACCCTGCTCCTGCGCGCATAGCGCCACCGGAGAGCACAGCAGGGAAGCCGCCACCAGCATCGTCAGCCTCACAACACACCCCCCATCTTCACGAAGTAGTACTCGGCCATCGCAAGCATCAGGACGCCGCCTGCCCGCTTGACCCAGAGCATCCAGCGGCCCGCGCGCGGCAGTGCCGCCAGCACTCCGCTGAACAGTCCGACCGCAATCAGGAGCGCCGTCAAGCCGAGAGAGAAAACCAGCAGATACAGGAACCCCAGGATTGCGCTCCCCGTGCCTGCAACGTAGGTGAGCACCGCAGCGAAGGCAGGGGCGCCACAGGGAGCCGCCACCAGTCCCGAGGCGGCTCCCATCAGAAAGACTCCGCCCGGCGAGTCCCCGACGATGTGGCCAGCCCAGGCCACGACCTTCCCCGGGGCGTTCACGCTAAAGACGTCCAGCATGCCCAGACCAAACACCAGCAGCAGGTTGGCCATGAGGAAATAGGCCCACGGATTGGAGCTGACCGCCCCGAAGATGGTGCCGCTGAGGCCGGCCAGGAGGCCCAGGAGGGAGTACACCAGCGCCAGCCCGCTCACGTAGAGCAGCGTCATGAGCACGGTGCGGCGGCGGGAGCGTCCGGCCGCCGCGGTGCCGCCCAGTATCCCGCTGGTGATGGGAATCATCGGGTAGACGCATGGCGTGAGGCTCGTGGCCAGGCCGGCGCCGAACAGCACCAATAGGGCGGTCAGCGGCTGGTCGCGGAGAGTTGAATCGAATCCCGGCGCGAGGAGCAATTGGAGCACGTCGTGGAGTATAAGCCTCTCGACCGGTCAGGCGCAGCGAGTCGGTTGCCCACCTGCATCGGCGCGCCGCACCAGGGCCTGGAACCACGCCCGATCCCGCAGATGGTCATGGTCCGGCTCAACACGCAGAAAGGCCATCCGGGGAGGATTACCTTGCTCGAGGAGCGGGGGAGCTGGAAGAAAGTGCCGGGGGCGGTGGCGGCGGCGATGCGGGGCTGAGTCGGTAGCGCGTGGTGACGTAGCTCTCGAGAATTTCGAGGAACTCGGGCACGATCGACTCACCCTTGAGGGTT
>JBOHSC010000131.1:0-5382 GCA_050733115.1 Gemmatimonadales bacterium | reverse complement strand
GCACAAGTCGATGTGATTTAGGAAGTTTCTCGCCTCAGGCGTGGTGGCCGAGCGGTTTAAGGCAGCGGTCTTGAAAACCGCCAAGGGCGAAAGTCCTTCGTGAGTTCGAATCTCACCCACGCCGCTCCACTCATCACTCGCACGGTCGCCCCGCGGGAACGGCGGGCGCACTGTCGCCCCGTCCGCCGGCCGGGACGATGACCTGGCAGGACACCCTCCCTGCGAGCGATGCCGAGGTTGCCGGCGAGGATGGCTCGAAGAGCAGGGCGCCGAGCAGCTCCAGCGCATCCGCTCCCGGCGCCGGCGTGAGGGTGAGGGTGGGCTGGCCGTAGAGCGCCACCAGATGCTGGCGCAGCTGATTCGACCGCTTCAGCACGAGCGGCTTCAGGTAGTCCCTCGCGGTATCTGCCGCCACGAGCGGCCTCACGAAACTGTCATTCATGTCCCCCACCTCCATCACGAACCACACCCGCCGCCCCTGCGCCCGTGCGGTGTCGATGCGCGCGAGTGCGCGCTGCAGCGTCGCCTCCGACGTCATCTTGCCGAACCGGTCGTCATACCGGACGACCTGCTCCCGCCGCATCGACGGATAGTCGATCTGGGAATTCTTGGGCCGGAAGTAGTAGTTGAATGAGGAGGCCAGGGTCTCGGGGGTCACGATCACCAGGTCACCCGGCGCGGCACGCTTGGCCACGGCGATGGCCGTTTCCCGCGCGTTGGACTTCAGGTTCTCGGGATCGAAGTGCCAGGTCAGGCCGTAGAGAATCAGGAGGGCGGCGCCCGAAGCATACGCTTCGCGCCACGCTCCGGTCTCGTGAACCCAGCCGAGGAGCCTGGCGAAGAGAAGCACCATGAGCGGCGCGAGCACGGCCACGCACCAGGGCGGGAGGAGATTGGTCTCTCCGGAGATCACCGTCGCGGCCGCGATGACGAGCAGCGGAATCCCCGCGGTGATGGCCACACCCAGCGAGAGATCGGTACCGCGCGGCGGCATCCTGTTCCGGCGCCAGGCCAGCAGACCGGCGCCGGCCGCGAGCAGAAGGAGCGGAACGGCGTACTTCACCTTGGCGCCGGCGAGAACCTTGGCCGCCATGAGGTACGGCCCGCTTGAAAGGCTCGGCGAAGGGCCGTGTCCGGCATGGGTGAACTGGTGGTGGAGCACCGGCAGCCACGGTGCGTACAGCGCCAGGATGACGGCCTGGGTCATGAGCCACGGACGAAGAATCTCCCTTCGCCTGGGCTCCGGCCGGGTCCCAATCCAGGCCAGCGCGATCACCCCATGGGCGCCGTAGAGCAGCAGCGTCCAGTTGTGGATGTACAGCATGAGGACCATCGCCACGCCATACAGCGCCCACTGCCCCCTTCCTCCTTCTCGCAGGCACTCCCAGAGCAGATAGGCCGTCCACACGCACAAGGCGGCCAGCAGCGCGTACGGGCGTACGAGAATCGAGAGCTGGATGAGCGGTGGTGAGACCGCGGCGAGGGCGGCGGCGAAGAGTCCCACCCGCCAGCTGAACAGGCGGGAGCCGACGTAATACACCAGCGGTATCAGGGTGACGCCGATCAGCAGCGAGAGACCGACGGCGGCGGACTCGGATCGGCCGAGCAGCTCGCTCCACGCTCGCATCAGGAGATAGAACCCCGGCGGATGCGATTCGTGTTGCCGGAGGAAGCCGAGCAGCTTGCTGAACGGCTCGATGCGCGACACGAAGAGGAAAAGCGCCTCGTCACGCCAGAGCCCGCCGTGCGCGGCGGCGCTGAAGCGCAGCAGGGCGCCGAGTCCGATCGTCCCGATGAGCAGCCAGCCTGGAAGACCGGGACGGAAGACCGGCGGCCCCACGAGAACCACCGGCGGGCGGCGCGGCGCCCCGTCCGAACTGGAAGGAACCGACACGCCGCCGAACCTAGTTCGCCGCGAGATGCCGGATGACCGGTAACTCCGCGGCGGCCTCGTCGAGGCGCCGTCCGTTCGGATCGAAGATGGAAAAATTCGCCAGGTTCCAGGCGTGGAGCCGGAACTGCACCGCGGTGCTGAGAACGCCCAGGCCGTACGTGACCGACCGGCGGAAGCTGATCGAGCTGGCGTCCTCGAAGTAGCGAGTCGGGCACGAGATCTCGCCTATCCGATAACCGAACGACACCGCCTGGGCCAGCATCTGGTTGTCGAACACGAAATCGTCGGAGTTCTCGTTGAGCGGCAAGGCTTGCAGCACTCGGCGGGAGAAGGCGCGATACCCGGTGTGGAATTCCGACAGCTTGACGCCCAGCAGCAGGTTTTCGACCGCCGTGAGAAACCGGTTGGCGATGTACTTCCAGAGGGGCATGCCGCCCTCGAGGGCCCCCTTCCCCAGGATGCGCGATCCGAGCACCACATCGAATTCGTCGGACGCCACCAGCCACGCCATCGCCCCGATCAACTTGGGACTGTACTGATAGTCGGGGTGGAGCATGACGACGATGTCGGCCCCCCTGCTCAGCGCCGCCGCGTAGCATGTCTTCTGATTGCCGCCGTAACCACGGTTCCTGGCGTGCACGATGTGGGGCAATCCCAGCCGCTCGGCCACCTGCACAGTGGCATCCCCTGAGGCGTCGTCCACAAGGACGAACTCATCCACCACGCCCGGAGGGACCTCCCGTACGGTGCGTTCCAGCGTTTGCTCGGCGTTGTACGCCGGCATGACGACGACTACACGTTTGCCATTGAGCACCGGGTCATCCCTCGATACGAGGACGGCCTATCGAGCTAATCACTTGGATAATCTGAGGTTACCGTGCATTTACGCAAGGCCGCCAGCAAAGTTGGCTGAACCGGCTGCTGCAATGATAAGCCAGGGTTGGGCCCGGGCGCGGTGATCCAGATCGCACATTGGGACCCTGGAAAACGAATGGGTCAGGGAGACGGCGGAGGGAAATCAGCGGGCGGCCGGGAACCCCAGCCATTCATGGCGAAGAGCCTCAGCCATCGCCGGAGGAACGGTGATCTCGCGGTACAGCTCCGCCGCCGCTCCCTCCTCGGACATGGCCAGCCTCCGGCGGGCCTCGGCCACCGGGAGGTGCCAGAGCTCGTCGACCGGGAGGGTGAACAGATTGGCGAGACGAGTACGTCGGGCGTATTGGTATGCCTGGTTGAAGAGCCCGAGCCGGATGCCCCGGAACACCTGCCGGAACGACGCGATTCGCCGGGCGCATTCCACGAACGCGCCGCCGTAGAAAAGGGCCCATCCCAGCACTCGCGGCGTGCCGCGGGAGCCGAAGTAGAGCCCTTGCTCCACCGCCTCCCCGGCGAGCAGCACGAGCGGCGGCTCCTGGTGGGTGAAGGTCGTACCCGTGAGCACGTGCGAGGCATCGTGTACCAGGTAGATCTGCTCTGGTGGACGGGGACCATTGATCAGCCGTCGAAAGACCTTGAGAAAGGCCGGCTTGGCCGGGATCGGAAGCCCCACGTACCCGTTTACATCGCGAAAGCGCTGGACCGCGTCCCTCAGCGTGATCTGCTCCCGATCGCCCTCCCAGTCGTACGCCGAGCGGAGCAGCGTCGCGGCGGTGGCGGCCCCGGGGGCGTCCTGTTGCGCGGCCGTCACCAGCCGGTGCGGCGTCACGGGGCACTCCGGGCCAGCGCCGCTGCCGGCTCACGCTCGAGCAGCTCCATCTCGAGGTCGGCCGTCGATCGGCGCGAGATATACCGTCGGTACCAGACCTCCGCGGCGAGCAGCAGCCAGATCCGGTTGCCATGATCGCGCCGGCGCTCCAGATGCTCCGCCACGAGTTCCCGCAGCCGCTCGGCCCGGAGATAGCCGTCGCGCACCAGCTCGCTCTGCAGGAGAAGCCGCGGAGCCAGCGCGCGCACCTCGTCCTCGAGGATGTACATCAGCGGCGAGGCGAAGCCCTGCTTCTTTCGCTGCAGCACTTCCGGCGGGAGGTAGCGCTCCCCGAGCCGCCGTTCCATGTACCTGAGCCTCCGGCCTCTGATCTTGAGTGAGACGGGGACCCGTGCCATGAACTCGGCGAGTCGTGGATCGAGGAAGGGGGAGCGCGACTCCAGGCTGTAGGCCATGGTGGCCCGATCGAGAATCATCAGCGATTGCCCAGGCAGCCGCGACATGACATCCACGTACATCATGCGGTCGGCGGCGTCTTCGGCGCGATCGGTGCCGAAGAGCTGCAGCACGGCGGCGTCGGGGCGACGGCCGGCCAGACGGGTGCGGAATGCCGGCGTGTACAGCTCCCGCCGGTGCGCCTCGTTGAACCAGAAGTACTGCATGCTTTCGGCGTAGCGCTCGCCACCCGTCTTCCGCGCCATGAGATCGACCCAGCGGAGCTTGTGGGTCATGCTCTTGAAGGTGAACTGGTCGGGCAGCCGGTTAAGGAGCTGGTCGGCCACGAGGTTGCGCACCGGCTCGGGCACGGCGCGATAGGCATTGAGCCACCGGTCGGCGGCATAGCGGTCGTAGCCGCCGAAGAGCTCGTCACCCCCGTCGCCGCCCAGCACCACCTTCACCTCTCGTGCGGTCATCTGGGCCAGGTGGAGGAGGCAGATGGAGAGGGGATCGGCCGGCTCGTCGAGCGCGGAAATGAGCCGCGGCAGGTCGGCCACGACCGACGGGCTCACCTCCTGCGCGAAGTGACGCGTCCCATAGCGCGCGGCCACCGCGGCCGCCGCCGGGAGCTCGTTCAGATCGCGGTAGGGAATGCCCATGGAAAAGGTCCGGAGCTCGGGCCCGAGCACCTTTGCGGCATAGGAGGCGATCAGGGTGGAGTCGAGCCCACCGCTCAGGAAGGCGCCCACCGGGACGTCGCTGGTGAGGTGAAGCCGGACCGACTCTTCCACCAGCTTGTCGATGCGGTCGAGAGTATCGGCCTCGGAGTAGCTCCACTTGGGGCCGTAGCTCAGGTCCCAGTACCGCTCGATCCGGGTTCCCCTCTCGTCCCGCACCATGAAATGTGCCGGCGGCAGGGAGCGGACCTGCTCGAAGAAGGTGTCGGGCGGCTGCACGAACCGCAGCGTGAGGTACTGATCGAGAGCGAAAGGCGAGAGGGTGGCGAGACCGGGATCGTCGGCGAGGAGCGCCTTCACCTCGGAGGCGAACGCCAGGCGGCCCGGCGACTCGGTATAGAAGAGCGGCTTCTGCCCGAAGTGGTCGCGGGCAAGGAGGAGACGGTGCGCGCGGCGATCCCAGATCGCGAAGGCGAACATGCCGCGCAGCTTGGGGAGGAAACGCTCTCCCTCGTCCTCGTAGAGGTGGACGAGAACCTCGGTGTCGCTGCGGGTCCGGAACTGGTGGCCCCGTGCAATCAGCTCCTTCCGCAGGCTCTCGTGGTTGTAGATCTCGCCGTTGAACACCACCACCACGCTGCCGTCTTCGTTCGCGATCGGCTGATGGC
>JBOHSC010000130.1:0-19262 GCA_050733115.1 Gemmatimonadales bacterium | reverse complement strand
GCCTCGAGGCTCGACGCGTATCCGCACCAGTTGAGCGGGGGGATGCGGCAGCGGGTGATGATCGCCATCGCCCTCGCGGCGGAACCCGAGATCCTCGTGGCCGACGAGCCGACGACGGCGCTCGACGTGACGGTCCAGGCGCAGATTCTCGAGGTGCTCGATCACCTTCGCGAGAGCCGGGGCATGGCCGTTCTGCTGATCACCCACGATCTCGGTATCGTCGCCGGCCGCGCCGACCGCGTCGCCGTGATGTACGCGGGACAGATCGTCGAGGAGGCGCCCACCGCCAGACTGTTCGCCAACCCGTCGCATCCGTACACCCAGGGGCTTTTTGCGTCGGTGCCCCGCATCCGCGGCCCGGTCCAGCGCCTCACCCCGATCCCGGGCAGCGTTCCCCCGGCCTCGGCCTGGCCCTCGGGGTGCCGGTTCCGGACTCGCTGCCCGAAGGCGTTCGACAAGAGCGAGATGCCGCCGCCCCTGTTGGCGGTCGAGCCCGGGCACCGGATGCGGTGCTGGCTGGCGGAGGACGGGCGATGACGGCCGCACCGATCACCGAGCCGCTGCTCGCAGTGCGCGACCTCGTCAAACACTATCACTCGACAGGACTCTTCGGAGCGTCGGCGCCTCCGGTTCGAGCCGTGGATGGCGTGTCGTTCGAGGTGGGACGTGGCGAGACTCTCGCGCTAGTGGGCGAATCGGGGTGCGGCAAGTCGTCGGTCGGGCGGACCATCCTTCGGCTGCAGGAGCCGACAGGCGGCCGGGCGGTCTTCGAAGGGATCGATCTTTTCCCGCTCGACCGCGGCGAGCTCCGGCGCCTGCGGCGGCGGATGCAGATCATCTTCCAGGATCCCTACAGCTCCCTCAACCCGAGGATGACCGTAGGCGCGGCGGTAGCAGAGGGGCTCGAGATTCACCGGCTGGCCACGCCGAAGGAGATGCCGGGCCGGGTTGCGGCCCTGCTGGAGGAGGTCGGACTCGACTCGAGCTACGCCAGCCGCTATCCCCACGAATTTTCCGGCGGCCAGCGTCAGCGGATTGGCATCGCACGCGCGCTGGCGGTCGAACCATCGTTCATCGTGTGCGACGAGCCGGTGTCGGCACTCGATGTGTCGGTGCAGGCGCAGGTGATCAACCTGCTGGCCGATCTCCAGCGCGAGCGGGGGCTCTCCTATCTCTTCATCGCGCACGACCTGGCGGTGGTCCGCCAGATAGCCCGGCGCATAGCGGTCATGTACCTCGGCCGAATCGTGGAGGAGGGGCCAACCGAGGCGCTCCTCTCCCGCCCGCGGCATCCGTACACCCTGGCGCTTCTCTCCGCTGTCCCCGAGCCCGACCCTGCCCAGCGGCGCTCGCGCATCGTGCTCGGCGGCGAACTGCCGAGCCCCTCGAACCCACCGCCCGGCTGCCCCTTCAACCCCAGGTGCTTTCACCCGAAGAAGGACGAGCGCTGCACGCGCGACCAGCCGGGGCTGCGGCCGGTCGGCTCCGCTCTCGTCGCCTGCCACTACGCGGAGGACACTCCTTTGCCCGAGAGCCAGCTCGAGGGGTGACGCTCAGGGACTAGTCTCCGGCAGCGGCTGGGTGCAGCGGTGGACCGCACACGACTAGCTTTCTGCGATTCCTGACCCGGTCGTCGTACCCGCCCCGTCCGATCTGCTCGCGGCCATCAACCGGGCCGCGGTATATGGCCAGGTATCCCGCTGGCTCATCCACGATCTCCGCAATCCCAGCCAGGCGCTGACGCTGGTCACCGAGCTCATGCAGGAGGAGTGCGGTCCCGGCGAGGAGTCCCCCGAGCGCACGATTCGCGAGGCCACGCGGCATCTCGTCCGGTCGCTCGAGCTCCTCGACCGGGTGCTCCGCGCTCCTGTCAAACCCTCCGATCCCGCGCCTGTCTCCATCCGCGAGCTATTGGAGTTTCTCGGCGCCTTGCACCGGATTCTCCGGTCGTCGGTGACACTCGATCTCACGTCCGTCCTCTCCCAGTCGCTCCCGGCCATCACGGCCACCGAGGAGCATTTAGAGCACGCCCTGCTGAATGTCCTGATGAACGCCATCGAGGCGTGCGCGGAACGGCAGGATAGCCGGATTGCGGTGACGGCGACGGCGGGCGGCGGCAGGGTGGTGCTCGACTTCGCCGACAATGGGCCGGGATTGGCGCCGGAGGTGGGCAGTCGGTTGTTCGAGCCCTTCGTCACAACCAAGGCCAGGCGCCCGATGGCCGGGCTGGGCCTTGCCGTGGCACGCGAGCTTCTCGGCCGGACCGGTGGCACACTGGAATACGAGCCGCGGAAGCCCGATGGCTCGCTCTTCGTCGTCACTCTGCCGGTGTGGCGCTGACTCTTCGAAGCATCCCGCTCGGGACGACGGTGTTTCCTACCCCGGCACAGCGACGCCATCGAGTACCCGTCGCACCATGTGGGCCAGCTGGCTCGGCGTGAACGGTTTCGCGAGAAACGGCATCCGCTCGTCGATCACGCCGCGCCGCACGACGATGTCCTCGGTGTAGCCGGAGATGTAGAGGACCTTGAGATCGGGCCGGTCCGCACAGAGGACCTGAACGAGCTCGCGCCCGCTCATTCCCGGCATCACGACGTCGGTCACCAGCATGTGAATCGGCGCGCCGTGCGCCTGCACCAGGGCCAGCGCCGGCTGCCCGCTCTCCGCTGCCATGACGTCGTACCCGGCTCCGCGCAGTACCCGCACTCCCATGTCGCGCAGCGCAGGGTCGTCTTCCACGAACAGCACCGTTTCGCTTCCCGATGGGATCTCGTCCGCCTCCGGCGCCCGCAGCACGCGTGGCTCCGCGCTGGCAAGCCGGGGCAGGAACACCTGGAAGCGGCTCCCGCGGCCGGGCTCACTGGTCAGCGAGATGTGGCCGTCTGCCTGCTTGACGATCCCGTAGCACATGGCGAGACCGAGCCCCGTGCCCTGGCCCACCGGTTTGGTGGTGAAGAACGGCTCGAACACCCGCGCAGCCACTTCCGGTGTCATGCCGAGCCCGGTGTCGGCAATGCTCAGCACGGCGTACTCGCCCGCGAGCATCTCCGGATTGCGCCGCGCCTCCTCCGCACCAAGGACGGTGTTACCCGTCTCGAGCCGCAGGGTCCCGCCTTGCGGCATCGCATCGCGCGCATTCACGGCCATGTTCACGATGAGCTGCTCGAATTGTCCCCGGTCGATTCGCGTGAGCCAGACGCCGGGATCGAGCGCCGACTCGATCTCGATGTCCTCGCTCAGCAGGCGCCGCAGCATCGGCTGGAGCGAGGCGACCGACGTGTTCACATCCACCGGCGTCGGAATCACCATCTGCCGGCGAGCGTATGAGAGGAGCTGCGACGTGAGCAGCGCGGCGCGGCGGGCGGCACGATCAATCTCGCCCACGTCGTCGCGCACGGGACTCCCGGCCGGAAGCGCCCGCTCCACGAACTTCACGTAGCCGATGATGGCGGTGAGCAGGTTGTTGAAATCGTGGGCGATGCCGCCGGCGAGATTTCCGATCGCCTCCATCTTCTGCGACTGAATGAGTTGCAACTCGAGCCGGTGGCGCTCCGTCACATCCTGCAGCACCCCCAGCAGCTCGGTGGACGTGCCGTCCTCTCCCTGTGAGGCATGACCCCGCAACGCCGTCCACCGCTCCGTGGCATCGTCGGGACCGGTCCGGAACTCCACGTCGAACCGCTCCCCCGCCTCGATCGACTGGGCGATGGTCCGCCGGACCAGGTCGCGGTCGGCTGGGTGCACGTCTGCGAGCAGTGCATCCACCGAGCTCGCCTCGGTGGTTTCCATGGCCGCAGCCTCGAGTGCGAGGCGGAGGCGCTCTTCACTCCGGTGCAAGGCGCCCTGGGTTGCCTCGATCGTGCCCAGCATGTCGTTGAACGCCTTGGTGAGCTCGCCGATCTCGTCGTCCGCCTCCCTCGGCACCCGAACCCGGAAGTCGCGGGTGGCGGTGATCCGTCGTGCCGCGCCGGCCAGGCGGCGCAGAGGCGTGGATACCGTCTTCGTCAGAGTGCTCGAGAGCAGCACCGCGGCGGTGAGCAGCGCCAGCAGCACCGCGAGGGCCATGATCCCGTACTGGGGGAGTCTGGTCCAGAGCGACGGCAGATCGTACTCGAGTGTGAGAAGGCCGAGCGCTTCGCCGTCGGACGACAGCATCCGGGTGAGCACCAGTTGGCCTGGCCGGAATTCGTATCCCGGCGAGTTGTGGGCGGCGACTCGAGGCGGCAACTCGGTCGAGTCGCGCACGTACGAAGCGAAAAGGGAGTCGGATGGGAGATAGATCGCTGCACCGCCGATCTCGGGGCGGCTCCTGAGCGTCCCCAGATTCTCCGAGGCCGCCTGCGCGTCGTCGAAGAGCAGCGCCGGCACGGTGTTGAGCCCTACGATTTCGGCCTGAGCATCGAGATCGCGCACGACTCTGGGCCTGAACGTGACCAGATCGTAAGCCACCACAGCCACGCCGGTCAGGCCCATCCCGACAACCGACGCCACCGCAATGAGCAGCGCTACCTTGTCGCGAATCGGGCGATCACGGAAAGGCACTATCACTCGCCTCCGCTCTTCCCGTACACATGGGACGCCAGCGCCAGCACGCGGGAGCTGACCCGCAGGCCGGCGCGGCGCACCGCATCAAGGTTGATTTCGAAGCGAACGGTCGCATCCACGATCACGAGTCCGATCATTCCCCCCTCCCGCGCAAAGTCCGGTCCTTCGCCCACGGTGAGGACCGGCGGGCTCGACGCATCGAAGCTCGGGACCCTGGGGTCGCCGGTCGCTGGAGCGGCGAATGCGACGTGACAGCCTCGGGCGTCGGCGGCGAGAGGGGCGCGCAGGATCCGGATGACGTGTCCGTCCGTGACCTGTCCCTCGACCGTACGCTCCAATATGGCGCCGAAGGGATCACGGCCGATGACGCAGATCACCAATGGGCTGCCCTCGTCGGAAAATGCCGAGGCAGGCCACTCGACGTACCGGGTGAAGTTGAGGAGATAGGCGGCCTTGACCTCGTACTCCAGCGACGCCGGCTCCGGCGGGGCTGTCGCCTGGGCCGACGCGGACGACAGGGAGCGACACGCCCAGGCGGCCATTCCCGCCGCAAAGACCAGCCGCCGGCCGGCGTTCGAAGCGATCGTGGGGGGAACGTCTCGTCTGGATGCCCGGCGATCGATGCCGACGGCGATGGCCGCTAGAATCGCCATACCACCTTTGCATAGCCTCGGCGCTCGATCTCGCGCGGCTCCAGGGAGAAGAACGCCGGCGGAAATTCAGCGTGCCGGTGGTGCAGCAGGTCCTGGCCCACGATGGAGACCGTGACGTCGGGGCCTATGGCCCAGCCGAGGCGCGCGTCGGCCTCGACGTAACCCGGGATGCGGGGAAGCGGGAGAGAGTCGACGTAGCGCAGGTCGAGGTCGAAGTCGATTGCGTGGGTCAGGTTGAAGGAGGATTGGAGCGAGGCCTGATGCGTCGGATTACGTCCCGGCCGGACATCCGCGATTTCTCCCGGGTGATCCTTCATGGTCCGGGCAAACATGTGCAGATAGGTGTAGCTCCCCCGGAGCCGCCAGGAGGGGGCCACCTTCCACGTGCCGGCGATGGTCCCGCCATACGTCTCGCCCTCCGCACCGTTCGAGACGACGAACCGGAGAACCGGCGGAGAGGCAGGGTCGGGCTGGGCCCGCACCGATCGCAGATTGTCGTAGTGGTTGTAGTAGAGCGCGACGTCCACCGACAGTGCACGACTCACCTCGCTCCGATACCCCAGCTCGTAGGAGATCAGCTCCTCCGAGCCGAAGTCGGGGCTCCCGTCGACCAGCAGCAGCGTGGGAGTCGGCCCCGGGATCACCTGCGCCAGCTCGCGCACGTCGCTGTCCACCCTCGACGGAGACCTGACCGCGCGAGAGACCGCCGACCAGAAGGTATGTCTCTGCGCCGGCCTCCAGAGAAGCCGGATGTTCGGCTGGAACTCGAAGCCGCTGAAGTCGTTGTGCTCCAGCTTGGTGCCCAGAGTGAGGAACCATCGGTCGGGCCGGAGCTCGATATCGTCCTGGAGAAAGCCGGTCAACAGGTTGGTGGTTCGGTCCGACGGATCGAAGGCGATCGGCAAAGCTCCGGTGACGTCGTCGTGCACCAGGCGATATCCCAGTCCCCAGACGATGTCATGCCGCCGGCCGATGCCGAAGCGGTGCTGGAAGTCGAAATCGAGGATGTCTACGGAAAGTCGCCCGAAGAAATCCGGCTGATCCCTGGTCGAACGGTCGTAGTAGCTCTGGAAGCTGACCTGAGATCGGTCGGAAAGCTCGCGAGACCACCGCGCCAACAGATGACCCCCGCCGACCTTCACATCTTCGTCGGTGGTCTGAACGAACGGCGGGGTCAGCGTCGGAAGCAGCTGCGGCTCCCCGCCCGAGCCGCCGTACACTTCGCTCTGGAGGGTGAGACGGCTGGCTTTCGGGAGGATCTGGTCGAATCGCGCTCCGCCGAGACCAAACGACCAGTCGTCGCTGGCATCGCGACTTCCCACCAGCGCGGACGGATCGCGGTCGACGTACTTGCCGTAGACACGAATGGCCCCGTTCGTCCCGATCCGTGCCCCGTATCGCCCGACGGCGGCGAGATGCTCCTCGGTCCCTCCGGTGAGCGCTACCGCGCCGCCAGGGGTGTCCTCTGCGTTGCGCCGGATGACGTTGATCACGCCGTTGACCGCGTTCGCGCCCCACAACGTGGCACCCGGACCCAGGATGACCTCGATGCGCTCGATCTCGCCAAGGGGAATGTCCTGGATGTCCCAGTAGACGCCCGCGAAGAGCGGCGAATAGACCGCCCTGCCGTCAATCAGGACCAGGAGCTTGTTGGTGCTCTGGTCGTTGAACCCCCTCGAGCTGATCGCCCATTCACGGGTGCCCACACGAGCGACCTGGAGCCCCGGAGCCAGACGAAGCGCCTCGGGCAGGCTGGTGCTGCCGGAGCGGCGGATGTCATCCCGGGTAATGACGAAGATCGCAGCTGCCGCCTGGGAGATCAGCTCAGGCTTGCGGCTGGCGGAGGTGATCTGGACGCGGCCGAGTTGATCGAGGTCGAGACCGCCGAGGGTGCCGGCCTGCGGCTGCTGGGCCGCTCCGCTCGCAATGCGGAGCACAGCGCAGAAAACGGCTGTGACCACACCGAGTCGCCCCGCTCGCAACACCGGCCTACGCACCGCGGTCGCGCAGCATGGCCAGGACTTTCCGGAGAAGCCCGTCGGGCTCGAACGGCTTGCGCACGAAGGCCGCCGGCTCCCCGGAAGCGCTGAGCCCGGCGGCCGCATCGGCGGCATAGGCTGACACATAGAGCACCGGGAGCTCGGGCAGTGTGGCTCGGAGCAGCCGGCCGAGCTCCCTGCCGTCCATTACCGGCATCTTCACGTCGGTGATGACGAGATCGAGGCCGGTTTCGTCCCGGAGTGCGATCTCGAGCGCCTCCGAGCCGTCGCCCGCCTCGCAGACCTGGTATCCCGCCTCCGAGAGGAGTCGCGAGAGCATCCGTCGAATCGCCGGCTCGTCATCGACGACGAGAATTTTTCCCAATCCTGATGAGTGAGCCTGCAGGGGGTCGTACGAGGGAGCAGGAGTCCAGCCTTGTTCAGTATCGAAGAGATCGGCGCAGGCAACCACAGAGAGTACCGCTAGCATTGCGAATCCCGATGAAGCTGGGGGAAAGGTGCGGCGGAGTGCCCAAGTTAAGAACGGCCGTACCCCTGTCAAGCTGACGCGGAAATGCCGCGGTCAGGTGCCGGTGTCCAGAAACCTGTTCCGCTCGTCGGGAGCCGGGACGAGGCAACTGGGGCCCGAGCCGAGCAGCTTGTGGCGGTGGCGGGCGATGAGATTGTAGATCGAGTCGCGGAGAAAGCGCGGCAGCACGAACGCCGCCAGGCTCAATTTCCACCATCCACCCAGGTACCTTGCCACCCGGAGCGCTGCGTCAGACCGCACCAGCACCTTTTCGACCTCGCCCGCTTCCTGCGGCTCGAACCAGACGATCGAGTCCACCCCGTCGAGCTCCAGGTGCCGCGCGCGTACGAGCCTCCCGTACCCCCCCTCAAGGGAAGCGAATCGCAGCGTCCGTCGGCGGTCGTGTCGCAGAACCAGCTGGACGCTCTCTGCGCAGAAGCCGCAGGTGCCGTCGTAGAGGAGGATGGGCTCGGATGCCATGATCGCCCCGAATTATAGAACGAACCGCCCCCGTCCGCTCGTTCCCGGGGCCTCGGCGCCGTGCCTATATGTTTACGGCGCCGACAGTTGCGCAAAGCGACAATGGCAGGCAGTATTCCTCTCACACTCCATATAGACCGGGGCGGCGCTCCCCCAACGCCAGTGCGCCCGGCGAACTCGTAACAGCCGCTTGCACCCCCGTGTGCTTGGCGCTTTTATGAAGCGACAACCTGGAGTATGGAATTCGGCTCGGGGCCGACATGGCAGACGCGATTTGGCTGACGTCCCACCTTGCCTCTGCGGCACGCCGTGTGCACCGGCACGCCGCCGGCTCCCAGCCTCTGTCGACTTGGAGACACTGCCCGGGAGCTCCATCGTGTTCCGCAAATAGACCAAGCTCGGATTCGGCGTTCGCGCCATGACCATGGCCGGAACGCCCCCGGCGGGTCATGTTGGGCCACAGGCTGTGTCGAAAATGCAACAGTTCGCAGGCCAGGAGTGACCCGATGCGAATCCTGATGACCTCGTACGAGTTTCCTCCGATCGGAGGCGGAGGGGCCGCCGTCGTGGCGGGTCTCTCCCGAGAACTCGTCGCAAAGGGACATGATGTCGATCTGGTCACCATGCGCTTCAAGGGCAACCCGCTGCACGAGGACGTGGACGGGGTGCAGGTGCATCGGGTTCCCTGCCTGCGCCGCGTCAAGCACGTCTGTACCGCCCCCGAGGCCTTTTCCTACGTTGCCGCCGCGTTCCCCGTGATACGCGAGCTGTTGTCACGCAATCGCTACGACATCACCCACGCTCATTTCATTCTGCCTGACGGACTCCTGGCCTGGCGGGTGCGCCAGGTATCGGGTCTGCCCTACGTCATCACCGCACATGGCACCGACGTGCCAGGCTTCAATCCGCACCGCATGAAGCTGGCGCACCGTATCCTCCGCCCTCTCTGGCGAAAGGTCGTGGGCGGTGCCAACCGGATCGTCTCGCCGAGTGGCGTGCTGGAGCAGCTCGTGCTGGCTCAGCGCCCCGCTCCGGGGAAGACCCTCGTCATCCCGAACGGTCTCGAGGTGGGCGCCTACACACCGTACGGCACCGAGCCGAAGGTGCTCGTGGTCACTCGCATGCTGGAGCGAAAGGGCGTGCAGTTCCTCCTCGAGTCGCTGGCCCAGTCGCCGATCGACCGGGAAGTCAACATCGTCGGTGAAGGACCCCACCTCCCCGAGCTGCGGAGGCAGGCCGACGAAACGGGGGTGGCGGTCAAGTTCTGGGGGTGGCTCGACAATCACTCGCCCAAGCTGCGCGAGCTGTACGAGTCCTCGACCATCTTCGTCTTCCCCTCCGAAGCGGAGAATTTTCCGATCGTCCTGCTCGAGGCCATGGCCGCGGGTCTGGCGATCATCACGACCGAGGGCACCGGCTGCGCCGAGGTGGTGGGCGGCGCCGGAATGCTCATCCCGCCGAAGGACCCGCAGGCCATCACACGGGCGCTCAGGCGTCTCATTGACGAACCCGAGCTTCGCCGCTCGCTCGGCGCGGCGGCGCGCCGCCGGATCGAAGAGAACTTCACCTGGTCGGCGGTCGCGGGGCGCTACCTCGAGGAATATGCCCGACACGCAGCCAGGCCCGGCGACTGGGCCATGTATGTCCGCGCAAACGGGGCAGCCCCGCGTTCCCACGACTCGGTATTGTCCGACTAGCCCAGCCTCACGCACGACGGAGTCCTCTTGGCCCCATCCGCACCCGCCGGCCCTTCGAGCCGGCAGCTCGATATCGCTGCGCCCAAGGGCGTCCCACGCCTGAAGGTGTGTCTGGTATGCGTGGAGCTCTTCGCGTGGGGCAAGTACGGTGGATTCGGCCGCTCCGCCCGCATGCTGGGCCGCGAGCTGGTCAAGCGGGGGGTCGAGGTATGGGCGGTGGTGCCGCGGCGGGGAACCCAGCGCCCCATCGAGGAGCTCGATGGCATGAAGGTGCTGAGTTTCCCGATGAGCCGTCCCTGGGAGGCCCGCGAGCTCTTCAAGCAGGCCGACGCCGACATCTATCATTCGCAGCATCCATCGTACAGCACGTCGCTCGCCATTGACGCAATGCCCGACCGGAAGCACCTGATCACCTTCCGTGATCCCAAGACGCTGAAGGATTGGCTCATCGAGCTCCGGCTCCCCTCCAGCAGCCACCTGCGGTCGTTCCTCTCGTACCTGTACGAGACATTCAGGGTCGGCGGGGCGGTGAGGCGCGCCGATGGCATTTTCGCCTGCGCGCACGATGTGGGCGCGATCGTCCGCGAGAGCTACGGTCTCAGCGCCGACCCCGGCTTCCTCCCGTCGCCGATCCTGGTGCCCGAGCGCGCACCGATCAAGAGCGCCCGCCCGACGGTCTGCTTCGTCGCGCGCTGGGACCGGCGGAAACGGCCCGAGCTCTTCCTCGAGCTCGCCCGCCGCCGCCCCGACGTGCGCTTCGTGGCGGTCGGCAAGAGCGCCGACGCCGCGTGGGATGCCGAGCTGCGGAGCCGGTATGCCGGCCTCCCCAATCTCGAGATGCCCGGCTTCGTCGACCAGTTCTCGGGAAGTGCACTCACCGATCTGCTCGGCGAAAGCCGGGTCCTCGTCAACACCGCGGAACGTGAGGGGCTGCCGACGTCGTTCCTCGAGGCGTTCGCCCACGGGTGCGCCATTCTCAGCCGGGTGAACCCCGACAATCTGGTCTCGCGGTTCGGTCACGTGGTGGAAAACGATGGGTTCGAGGAAGGGCTGGGACGATTGCTCGACAACGACGCCTGGAAGTCCAAGGGCGAAGGAGGCCGGCGCTACGTGCAACAGTACTACGAGCTGGGAAACGTGGTGGACCGGCATCTGGAGATCTATAGCGGACTGGTCCATGGCTGAGGGGGCCGCGGGAGCGATGCGCCCTCACTGGCGCAGCTACCTCGAGTTCGACCGCCGCACCGCCGTCGGGCTGGGCGTGACGTGGGTCGCCGAGCTGGCCTTCGCGCAACTCGCCGGCCGGGGACACGTTGGAATCCCCCGTCCCGGAATGATCGTGCAGTCGGCCGGCTGCCTGGTCCTCTTTGGCCTCCTCTTCTCGTTCGTCCCCGTGCGCTCCTGGGCCTCGCGGCTTCCCCGTCCCCACCAGATCGCGATCGGGGTGGTGTTCTTTCTCATCGTGGCCGGGCAGCTCGCGACCGTCAGCCGCCACACCTTCCCCTTCCCCGCGTGGACGATGTACGGGAAGGCGGAGAGCCCGCCCCGGCTCGAGTACTACCGCTATCGCGGGATCGACGCCCTCGGCAAGGAGGTGAGCGTCGATCCCGCCCAGGTGCTCGGCTTCGTCAACGTGGCCGAGATCGCGTCGCACGTCCGCGCCATTGCGCGCGCAGCACGGCTCGCGCCGGACGACCCCGCGCGCGAGCCCGGCAGGGCGAAGCTGCATGACCTGCTCCAAACCATCGCCCGGGCCTACGACCTCAAGCATCCGGGGGCGCCGCTCCGCTCTCTCCAGTTCCTCTGGTACTCCTGGGATTACCACAAAGTCCCCGCCGACAGCGTCGTGCCCGAGCCGTTGCTCACGATCGATCTTTCGGACGGAGCCGCGAAATGAAGCTGCTCCACGAAAACGCGCCGCCCAGCGCGCTCCGGCTGGCCCGGATTGTCATCTTCGGCGTGTGGTTCCTCCGGGTGGCGTTCAAGCCGCTGTACGAAGTGGCGCTCATTCCCTCCTCGCTCTACCAGCCGGTGGGGCTGCTGCGGTTCCTCCCTCCGTCTGTCGATGCCGTCATCCGCGACACGATGTTCCTCCACGGCCTCAAGGCGGCGGCTCTGCTCTCGTTCGCGCTGGTGATTGCCGGGGTGGCGGTCCGGCCGATGATGGTGGTCTCGTGCATCCTGATGACGCTCTTCGCGGGGCTCTGGCGCGGGTTCGCCGGACACATCGATCACGAGAGTATCCTCATCCAGCTGGCGGGCTACGTCCTCACCCTGTGCGCCCTGGCCGACTGGCGCCTGGAAAAGAAGGGTCAGCCGTGGCCAGCCGATGCTCCGAGCCGCTGGGGGGTGCCGCTCACTGCCGTCGTCGGGGTGCTCTGCCTCGTCTACACCCTGGTGGGCTTCTACCGGCTTACCTACGGCTTCCCCGAGATCTACACCTCGCACAGCCTCACCTTCTGGGCGCTGCGCAACGCCTACGAAACGGTCGAGCCGGCGTGGGGGTGGGGCAAGCTGGTGATCGAATACCCCTGGATGCCCAAGCTTCTCGAGCTGGGGTTCCCGGTGATCACCCTGTTCGAGATCACCGCCTTTCTGGTCCTCTTCTCGCGGTGGTACCGGTACCTCTTTCTCGCCGTGATGGTGCCCTTCCACATCATGTCGTGGTTCGTGCTCGACGTCTTCTTCTGGGAGAACATGGCGCTCTACCTTCTCTTCTTCGAGTTGTATCGCCGGACCGGACAGGAGAGAGGCGCGTCGTAGGATGAACTGGCAGAAAATCCGGACCCACATCTTCATGGTCACCGGGTCCCAGGTCCTCCAGAAGCTCGTCGGATTTCTGGTGATCGCGCTGATGACCCGGCATCTGACCCGAACTGAGATGGGGGCGTTCTTCCTCGCGGTGGGCATCGGCACGATCGCCGCGCAGGCCACCGAGCTCGGCACCACCCGTCACATCATCCGCTCCGTCGCGCGCGATCACCCCGGATCCCTTGGCCACCTCTCGCGCGCACTGTCGCTCCGCCTCCCCTTCATGGCGGCGGTCTTCCTCCTCGTCAATCTGGCGTGTCTCGTGGTGCGGCCCGAGCTGTCGCACACGCTGCTGCTCGTGACCCTCTACCTGATGCTGCAGGACATCCAGTTCAGCTTCGCCGCCTTCTTCAATGGACTGGAGCTGTATGGGTATCGGGTGATGATCGATCTGGTGGGTCAAATGCTGCTGGCGGTACTGGCGGTGGTGATCGTTTGGGACGGCGGCGGGCTGCACGCCGTGCTGTGGGCCTACGTGGCGGCCAATGCGAGCGTTGTCGCCGTCACGCTCTGGATCATCCTGTCACGCCACGGCCGGCCGCATCTCGAGTGGGATCTCGGCGCCGTGCGCGGCGTGGCGCGACAGTCGCTCCCTATCTTCGCGGTGACGCTGCTCGACACCATACACTTCAAGGCCGACACGATCATGCTCGGCTTCCTGAAGCCGCTCACGGCCGTCGCCTCGTACGATGCGGCCTACCGCCTGTTCGAGGTCTCACGACTCGCCATCCGTCCGGTCGCGCTGATTTTCTTTCCCATCTGCGTCGGCATGGCGGCCCGGCATGAATGGCCCCAGCTCAAGGCGCTCTTCGGCAAGCTCACGAGGATCAGCCTCCTTCTCGGGACGCTCGCGGCGCTCGTGGTGGTGGCCGCGGCCGGCTTTCTCGTTCCCAAGGCATTCGGCATCAAGTACCTCGACTCGGTTCCACTGGTGAGAGTCCTCTATCTCACGGCGCCGGTGCTCTTCACCGGCCTGCTGGCCGTGGCGCTCATTCACACGCTGCACCTCGAGCGCTACGCCATCCGGGCCGCCGTCGGCTGTATCATCGCCAACGTCTCGCTCAACGCCATCGCCATACCGCGATGGGGACCGATCGGCTGCGCCTGGATCACGGTGATCACCCAGTCGCTCTGGACCGGCTGGCTGGTGGTGATTCTCTATCGCCATCTCGAAGAGACGGAGGCCGAGCCGGTGGAAATGGTGCCCCCGGAGTCTTCATCGTTCGCGGTATAGCCTGCGGTCAAGCCAAGGCTGCCCGGAGAAATACGTGGGTCACAGCGTCATGGCGGTCATCGCCGGTGAGAAATTCCGGCCGAATGCGCCGCCGGACCTTCCGGAAGGCATCGACGTCGGAAGCGAGCGGCTCGACGATCACCAGGGGGAAATTTGCCGAGAAGATTCGCTGGTAGTCCCGCATTCGCAGTCGATTGAGATTGCCGCCGGGGTTGAGCACACCCCGCCACACCCGCTCCGAGTGACAGAGCATCTCGAAAGAATGCTTGAAGAAATGGTCCCGCAGGTCCATGAGGTGGCGGCGAATCAGACGCAACGCGAGGTAGTCGAGCGGGGTCACGCTACAGTAACTCCGGGCGGTCAATGCTCCAAGCTATCCGCCTCCCCACGATGTGAGCAACCCGTTTCGCGGTACTCCTAGCGCCCCGGCAGGGCGAATGCGACGATCTCGTCGGCCCGTCCGAAGAGTTTTCCGTCGCCGCCCGCGGCGATGACGACGTACTGCCTCCCGTCACGCCCGAGATAGGTCATCGGCGTCGCCTTTCCGCCGGCGGGGAGCTTGGCCTTCCAGAGCTCGCGCCCCGTTCCGGTGTCGAATGCGCGGAGGTAGGCGTCGGGCGAGGCCGCAATGAACGTCAGCCCGGCCCCCGTCGTGATGGCGCCTCCGAGGTTCACCATCCCCCGCACATCCGGGCCAACGCGCACGCCGTACCGCTCGAGCCCCTCCCCGGTGCCGAGCGGGGTAATCCAGAGCTCCTTTCCCGACTCGAGGCTGATGCCCACCAGCGCGCCGAACGGCGGCGGCGTGCAGGGGGCGTTGGACGGTCCCAGAAAAACCTCCCGCTTGAGCACGTAGGGCGTGCCTCGCATCTGGGCGTACTCCAGGCCGATCCGTTCCTGCATGTCCGTGTGGGTCATCGACGCCTCGAACTTCGCGCGGGGAATCAGCGTGATGACCGCCGCGATCCGGTTGGTCGGCACCACCGCGATCTGCCGTTCAGGATCGTACGCCACGCCACCCCAATGCGCTCCCCCGGCGTTCGAGGGCATCATGAGCGACCCTCGCTCGCTGGGCGGGGTGAAGGGTCCGTCGTTGCGAAGCTCCGCCAGGCGGGCGCGGCAGGCGTCGCGATCGGCATCGGTCGGCCCCCACACGTCATCAGGACCGAGCCGCTGGGGACTGAGGGCCGGCAGTCCGCTGCTCGCCGGCTGCGTCGGCCACGCTTCCTCCCCCGGCACGTCGCTCGGCGGAACCCGACGCTCCTCGACGGGAAATAGCGGCTCGCCGGTATCCCGCTCGAGGACGAAGAGCTGGCCGGTCTTGGTGGCCTGAAGGACGGCGGCCACGTCGCGACCATTCCGGTGAAGCGTCACCAGTGCCGGCGGCGAGGCGTTGTCATAGTCCCAGAGATCGTGATGCACCGTCTGGAAGTCCCAGACCACCTGACCGGTCGATGCGCGCAGGGCCACGATCGAGTTGGCGTACCGGTTGGCGCCCTTCCGTTCACCGCCGTAGTAGTCCACGCTCGGACTGCCGGTCGGAATGAAGACCAGATCGCGCGCCGGATCGGCGGCGAGAACCGACCAGGCGTTGGCGGCACCCGTAGCGTGGGCGTGCGGTCCGATCCACGTGCCGTACGCCGAGTCCGATGGGTCTTGTGGCACCGGGTCCCACGTCCAACGGAGCGCTCCGCTCCGGGCGTCGAACGCCCGTACCGCACCGCTCGGCGCGTCGATGCGGCTGTTGTCGGCGACGGCCGAGCCGAGGATCACGAGCCCATTCACGATTGCCGGCGGGGAGGTCTGCTCGTACTCGGTCAGGTCGTGGGGCCGATTCCGGAGTCCGGACAACAGGTCGACCACGCCGCTCCGCCCGAAATCGGGACAGGGCGAGCCCGAGCCCGCGTCGAGCCCGATCAACCTGCCGTCGATCGTGGCCACGAACACCCGCCGCGCACAGGGGTCGGTGCCGCCACGGCTCGAGTCCCGCCACACCGAGACGCCGCGACTGGCGAAGTCGCCGAAGTCGCTCATGCGATCGACCGCCGCGTCGTGCACCCACCGCTGCTGGCCCGTCACAGGATCCAGCGCCACCACCCTGCCGAGCGGCGTGGAGAGATACATCGTCCCTTCCACGACGACGGGGGTGGCCTCGAGCATCGTGGGACGCGAACCGGCGTACTCCGGCCCCGTCTCCCCGGTGTGATACCTCCAGGCAACCTCCAGCCGGCCGACGTTACCCGGGGAGAGCTGCCCGAGAGGCGAGTGCCGGTCCCCGAGCGAGGTCCGTCCGTACGCCGGCCAGTCACCGCGGCCGTCGCGGTGGTCGTCGCCGTCGGTGGACTGGCCGGCGCATGCGGCCAGCACGAAGGAGAGAAGCACAATCCGGTTCATCGAGGCCTCAGCGTGGTCGCGTGAGCGGGGCCAGAGCGCAATCGGAAGAAAGGTGACATGTTAAGGGTTCACTCCACCACGAGAAATCCCCATGGCTCGGAAGACGAAGGGCGCAACGAGGAAGACCGCGAAGAAGAAGACAGCCAGGAAGCAGACGGCAAAGCGAGTGAAGGCCGGGAGGCGGCGCCCGGCGAAGAAGTCAGTCAGAAAGACCGTCAAGAGGGCGACGAAGACGGTGGTCAGAAAAGCGACCAAGAAGGCCGCGGTGGCACGAGGGAAGGTCCGGAAGAAGAGCGTTCAGATGGCACGGGTGGTCAAGGCAAAGGCGCAGCAGGGACTCGAGGTGGCGCGGGGGGGTCTGGAAACCGCCAAGGAAGCAGCGGAGCATACCTTCTCGGTTGCCAAGTCCAGCGCGAGCTACCTGCTCGACGAGCTGCGAGCGAGAATGGCGACCGACTAGCGACGCTCCAGGTATCTCTCGCGAACGATGCGAATGTGGTGGCATTCGTGCCCGGCGATGTGGAAGGCCAGTCCTCTCACCGTGGCGTCGTAGCCGTTGACGACCCCGCGGCGGAGCCACGCATCCGGGGATAGGCCGCTGAACAAGGCGAGAGAGGCGGCGCGGACCGCGCGATACTCCGTCAGGAGACTGGCCAGGCTGCGGGCCTCGAATCCGGCGCCCTCCATATACAGCTTCTCGTCGAAACCGGGCAAGGGGCGGGCGTCGTTTCGCGCCAGGCACAGCGCCCTGTAGGCGAAAATCCGCTCGTCATCGGCCAGGTGGCCGAGCACTTCCTTGAGCGTCCACTTCCCCACCTCATAGGTGAGTCCGGCCACCCTCCGCTCGGCGAGAGGGCCGAGCAGGGCCAACGTTTCCTGCGCCAGCCCGGTCAGGACCTTGACCGCGTCGTCGCCAGGAACCAGGTCGATATCGGCCTTGGCGTAGCCTGCGAATTCACCGTCGAGAGGACGCCCGCTGGCCAAAGAAACCCACCCTTTCCCTGCTCTGAGATGTCAACTTGGCACTCTGCGCAGGAAGTCAGCAGGTTCGTCGCATTCCAGCCATCGATAGGCTTGGACGCGACAAATAAGCGGCAAATTTGTCGCAAACGCGACCGCGCCGCCGATCGCATCGAGATCGTAGGGAGCGTCGGCCTCATCACCGGGTACCGCCCCACCCCTCACTGACTGCGAGCGGTACAGGCCGGATGACGCGCTTCCGCCGTCGATCCAGCCGTCTGTCTCTCCAAGATGCTCCTCAAGTGGGCTCGGCAACAGGACCCCGGCAGAGGATGACGGGCCGCTCGCAACGTCACCCCGCGGGGGCCACCGTGCCGATTGTCTCCGTCGTCTCGCGCCCCGGAAGGTCTCGCTCTCGCGACGCGGGACTGATGGCCCTTCACTTCTCCACGGCCTTCCTCTTATTTCCTACCGCTTTCCCCTCTAGCGCCCGGGACTCACAATGCGACGTCAGAATATCTCCAGCGGCACCCGCTGGGAACCCATCGTGGGATACTCCAGGGCGGTCCGCATCGGAGGAACGATTCACGTGGCGGGCACCACCGCCACCGGACCCGATGGCAGCCTGGTCGGAGCGGGCGACATGTACGCGCAGACGGTGCAGGCGCTCCAGAACATCGAGGCGGCACTCCGGGCCGCCGGCGCCACGATGGCGGACGTGGTCCGCACCAGGATCTTCACGACCGACATGGATCGGTGGCAGGAGATCGGCCGGGCCCACGGCGAGGTGTTCGGTGAGATCCGTCCCGCTTCCACCATGGTCGAAGTGACCCGGCTCGTCGATCCGGTATTGCTCGTGGAAATCGAAGCGGACGCGGTCGTGGCGTGACGGACACACAGCGCTTCACCCAAGTGGATGCGTTCACCGAGCGCCCATTCGCGGGCAATCCCGCGGCGGTGTGCGTGCTGGCGGGGCCGCGCGACGAGGAATGGATGCAGCTCGTGGCACGGGAAATGAACCTGGCGGAAACGGCGTTTCTCGTTCCCCGCGCCGGCGGCTTCGACCTTCGATGGTTTACCCCTGCGTGCGAGGTGGACCTGTGCGGGCATGCCACGCTCGCGAGCGCGCATACGCTGTGGGAGGACGGACACCTTACCGGCGGCGCCGTCGCACGGTTCCATACGCGGAGCGGTGTTCTGACCGCGGAGCGGCGCGATGGCCTCATCTGGCTCGACTTCCCCGCAACACCCGCAATAGCCGCCGAAGCGCCCGACGAATTGAGAAGGGGACTCGGGGTGCCGCTCGCGTGGGTCGGCCGCACGCCGTTCGACTATCTGGTCGAGGTCGACAGCGAGAAGACCCTGCGCTCACTCGCGCCCGATCTCCTGCTCCTGGCCAGGATACCGGTGCGCGGGGTGATCGTTACCGCTCGTTCGGAAGGCGAGTGGGACTTCGTCTCGAGATTCTTCGCTCCCGCCGCGGGGGTGCCTGAAGATCCGGTGACAGGGTCGGCGCACTGCGCCCTCGCGCCGTTCTGGGGACAACGTCTCGGAAGGTCGGAAATGGTGGGTTACCAGGCGTCCACCCGCGGCGGCGTCGTGCGCCTCCGTCTTGCCGCCGATCGCGTGCTGCTCGGCGGCCAGGCGGTAACCGTCATGCGTGGTGAGCTGTTGACATGAACCCCGTCGAGGCGTTCGAGACACTCGACCTCCGGGTCGGACGAATCATCCGCGCCGAGGTAAACGAGCGGGCCCGCAAGCCCTCGTACAAGCTCTGGATTGATTTCGGACCGCTGGGAGAGAAGACGTCGTGTGCGCAGCTTCGGGCGCTCTATGGTGCGGAGGAGCTGGCCGGCAGGCAGGTGATCGCGGCGGTGAATCTCGGCACGAGGAACATCGCCGGCTTCACCTCGGAAGTGCTCGTGCTCGGAGTGCCGAGCGAGGCGGGAGACGTCGCGCTGCTTGCCACCGAGCGCGAGG
>JBOHSC010000129.1:0-5912 GCA_050733115.1 Gemmatimonadales bacterium | reverse complement strand
CCTTGGGGAACCGGTAGGCCGCCGCCAGCTCGATGCCTTCGCGGCGAGTCTTGTCGAGATTCACGAAGTAGCCGTCGATGGTGCTCCCGGCCGGCTCGCCTTCCTCGCCGAACGGAGTCAGGAAGATGTCGTTCTTCACGTCGGTGTAGTACGCTGAGCCGGAGAGCGAGTAACCGGTTCCGGAGTACTGGAACCCAGCCTCCACAGTGCTCGCCTTGACGGGCTGAAGCGGCGGGTCGTCGCCGAGCGCGAACGGCAGCGGGCAGGGACTCTCGGGGTCGGCGCATGCGTTCTCGATGACGGCCGGCGCGCGGAACGCCTGGCCCCACGAGGCGAACACCGAACCGCCTGGAATCACCTCCACGCTCGCCCCCAACCGGGGATTGAAGCGCTTGTAGACGCCGACCGTGTCCAGGGTAGGATCGAGGAGATTGCTGAACGGAATCCGTACGTAGTCGTATCGTGCGCCCGCCGACAGGGTGACCTTGCCCATCGTAAGATCGGCTGCGGCAAAGGGGGCGATGTCCCAAAGTGGGCTCCGAGCCTGCGTCGTCAGGCTTCGCGCCCCTCCGAACTTGGTCGAGTCGGCAAAGATGTCGATATTGACCCTGGTCACCTCGCCGTCCACGCCACCGCGAAGACTCAATGCCGTGCGGTCGTTCAGCACTGTAGTCCACCGGTAGTCGGCGGTGTAGCCAAAGCTGTTGTTGTAGCTGATGCCGAACGCGTCGGGATCGTCTTCCTGATTGGCGTTGAACCGTTCCGCGCGGTGGCGCCTGAAGTAGACTGTCGCCGACGCCCGCCCCAGCCCGAACTGTTTGTACGCCTGCACCGAGCCCTGGAAGGCCCACAGCTTCTCGTAGTCTCCCGCGCTCAGATTCGAATCGGCGCTGGTCGAGAAGATCGACTCGGGAAGCGAGCCGGCCGTTTCGGCGCTGTCGCGGGAGTAGAAGCCCTGAAACCGGATACCGCTCGTTTCACCGAGCTTGCCGACGTTGAAGAAGCCCTGATACCCTTCCGCCCCAGTGATCTGCCGCCAGCCGTCTTCCCTGTTGTAGTCTCCGCCGAGATACCAGTCCATCCCGCCCTTGGTCAGACCCGATACGTGCGCCTCGCCGCGAGCCGCACCGTAGCTGCCGCCCGAAAGCTCGATCGTGCCCGTGGTTGGCCCCTCGCCGCGGGCGGTGACGAGATTCACGGCGCCACCGAGTGCGTTGCGCCCCAGCAGCGAGCCGTTGCCCGAGAGGATCTCGATGCGGGTGATGTGGTCCATCGGAAGGAGGTCGAAGTTGACCTGCGACGCCTCGGGCTCGTTCATCCGGACTCCGTCGAGGAAGACCGCGATGCCTTGAGGCAGCCCCACTACCGGCGACGAATAGAAGCCTCGGCTCGAGATGTTGAGCTTGTATGGGCTTCCGAGGTCGTCGTAGATGGAGAACCCGGCCACGCTCTTGAGCGCGTCAGAGAGAATTCGCGGCTCGTAGGCATCAACCTGCTCGGCGTCGAGAGTGGTGATGCGCGCGGGCACGCCCGAGCCGATCGTCGGGCCGGCCGCGGGCTGGATGCTGCCAACCACCTCGATCGGCGGCAGCTCGTGGGCGGTTGAGTCCACCTTCGTGGTATCCGGTTGCTGCGCCTCGAGCGCAGGAGCGAACACGAGCAAGACGGCTGCCATGCATAGACGCGTCGGGTTCACCGATTCCTCGATGGAGACATGCGGCGCTGGGGCGGATTCAGCGGAGCTGGTAGGACTCGGGAGCGGTCGGTCCCTGGCGTGGGCCGGCGGGATTCTCGTAGATGGCCGCCATCATCACGCGATCGGGAGGAACTCCGATGACCAGGAGGGCGTCGTCGGGCACCCCTCCCCCGTCGAAGTCGAGGCAGCAATGCTCGATAGTCACGAGTTGGCCGGTGAAACCCGCGCGCATGACCGGCTTGTTGCGGCGATCGAGACGGACGACGTCGCCCGGGGAGAAATCGCCGGAATGGTCACGATCTTCGTAGACCCGGAGGCGCCGCACCCATGGATCACCCTTCGCCATGCGCAGCGTGACTCCGTCGTCGGCCTCGCCCCCGCCATCGAGATCGTAGCAACAGCGGTCGACGAAAACTGCCTGGGGGGGGCGATGGTGAAATACGGCACCCATCACTACGAGGAGCGAGGCTGCCAATCCGGAGAGTGCGAGCCGGTCGCGCCATGACGACCCGGCACCCTTGGGCCGCTCGCCGTGGCGCAGCCGCCCCAACAGCTCCGGCCCGAACGACTCCCTTGGCTCGAAGTGAATTGCACGAAGCGACTGATCGAGCGCTTCGAGATCGGGAGGAATATTGGAATCATCCGTCATTGTCCTACCGCCTTCCTCAGTCGTCCAAGCACGCGCCACATTCTGGTGCGCACGCTTCCCTCGCTGATGCCCAGGATCTGGGCCATTTCCGATGTTTCGAGCCCGCTGCCGTAGCGCAGGCCGATGAGCTCCCGGTCGGCCGGAGTGAGCGTTGCCACGGCATCGAGCATGCGGCCGACCTCTTCTTCCCTGAGCAACCTCTCCTCGGGCGACGGCGCATCGAAGGCCAGATCGTGCATGGTGCCGAGCGACACGTACTGGCGCAGCCGGGCGCGGCGGCGCCAATCGCCGAGTACGTTGCGCGCGATGGTGAGAATCCAGGCCCTGGCCGTTCCCCTGGCGGGGTCAAAGCGACCAACGGCCCGGACCACCTTGAAGAACGTCTCGGCGGTGAGATCTTCGGCGACGTCGGGGAGAGGAACGTGAAACCGGAAGTAGTTGTAGACCGCGGTACCGTACGCTTCGAACCAGCCCTTGCAGAGAGCTTCCGCCTCGTCGGAGCGCGAAGGAACAGGGCTGAGCTCGGGATTGAGCACGATGGGTGAGTGGCTCACATCAGGTTATAACGCATCACCCGGTCGTTCATCACGCTCAGGGTGAGCAGACGGATCCGGAAGACGAAGGTTCCAGTCGAGCGGAGCGCCCGGTCGAGCGCTGGTACGGAATCGAGCTCACTCAGAACGCGCCGAGCCCGGTGATGGCCTGCCCCACGATGAGGGAATGCATGTCGTGGGTGCCCTCGTACGTGTAGACCGACTCCAGGTTGGCCATGTGCCGCATCGAGTGGTACTCGGCGAGAATGCCGTTGGCGCCCAGCAGACGCCGCGCCTCGCGCGCGCAGTCGCACGCCATGTCCACGTTGTTCCGCTTGCAGAGCGACACCTGGTCCGGCGTCATCGTGCCGGCATCCTTGAGCCGTCCGAGCTGCAGCGTCATGAACTGCGCTTTCGTGATCTCCGTGAGCATTTCCACCAGGCGCACCTGCTGGATCTGGGTGCCGGCGATCGGCTTGTTGAACGTGACCCGGCTCTGGGCGTAGCGGAGCGCCTCATCGTAGCACGCCATTGCCGCCCCGATGGCTCCCCACGCGATGCCAAACCGGGCCTGCGTGAGACACATGAGCGGGCTCTTGAGGCCGCCCGACTTCGGGAGGAGGGCGCCCTTCGGAAGGTGGACATCCTGGAGATGGATCTCGCTCGTGTCGCTGGCACGAAGGGAAAGCTTTCCCTTCTGGTCCCTGGCCGTATAGCCCTTGGTGTCGGTGGGGACGACGAAGCCGCGAATCGACTTCATGTCGTCGACGCTGCCCGTCTTGGCCCAGATGATGGAGACGGTGGCCTGCGAGCCGTTCGTAATCCACATCTTGGTGCCGTTCAGGACCCAGCCGTCCCTGGTTTCGCGCGCCATGGTGATCATCCCGCCCGGATTGGAGCCGAAGTCGGGCTCGGTGAGCCCGAAGCAGCCGATCTCCTGACCCGAGGCGAGCAGAGGGAGCCATTTCTTTTTCTGCTCGTCGGAGCCGAAGGCGTAGATGGGGAACATCACCAGCGCGCCCTGGACCGAGGCGAACGAGCGGATGCCGCTGTCACCCCGCTCCAGCTCCTGCATGATGAGCCCGTACGCCACGTTGTTGAGGCCGGCGCACCCATACTCCTCCGGGAGGTTGGCGCCGAACAGTCCGAGCTCGGCCATCCCCGGAATGAGCTGCTTGGGGAACTTTCCCTCGACGTAAGCCTCCCCGATCACGGGAATCAGGTGCTCGTCCACCCAGGTGCGAACGGTGTCGCGCACCGCGCGCTCCTCTTCCGAGAGCAGCGTATCGAGGTTGAGAAAGTCGACGCCGGTGAACTGGGATGCGGCAGCGGCCGTGGCCATGAAACCCTCGCGCGGGGAACAGGTTGAGGCCACTAAGATAGCCGGGGAGACTGGGATTCGGCAGCCGTTTCGAGGGGTAGGTGAGCGACCTCACGGCAGAAATCGGGGGTCTGGGCTACCTTTGTAAGCATCTCATAGCACCGAGGTAAGCATATGTTGTCAATAGGCTTACGAATCAAGATCGGGATCGTCATCGGAGCAGTGACGTGCGCCTCGATCCCCGAGCGGATTTACGCGCAGGCCTCCGGGGGCAACGTCATCGTCTATCTCGATCCGATGACCACCGCCGGAGTCGGCGGCACGGTGAATCTCGCCCCCAGTGGAGAGGAGACCAACCTCGAGGTGACCCTGAAGCCGGGGGAGTCGCCGAGTGATGCGAAGGAGTACCGGGTGCAGGTCGCCCAGGGAAGCTGCTCGACCCCGGGACGGGTGGTCGAAGGCTTCGGCGATGTTCGCGCCGACGGCAAGACCAGGCAGCAGGAAGGGAGCCTTCGGCTGGCCGACGTCCGGAAGGGAGACCACGTCATCCAGGTGGCGGGCAAAGGCAAGAACGAGGTCGTAGCCTGCGGGATGATACCGGCCGACACGCGCTAACTGCCGAAGGTGTCGCAGTCCTCCGGGCGGCCGCTCTCGAATCCGCGCTTGAACCAGCTCGCCCGCTGGGCTGCCGTGCCGTGGGTGAATCCTTCGGGGTGAACGCCCTGCCCGCTCGCCGCCTGTATCCGGTCGTCCCCGACGGACGAGGCTGCGTTCAATCCCTCTTCCACATCGCCAGGATCGAGAATCGCGCGTTCCTGGGCTGAATGCCCCCACACACCGGCGTAACAGTCGGCCTGCAGCTCCATTTTCACCGACAGATCGTTGACCTGGTCGGGCCGCATCTGCTGGGTGCGCCGCACCTGCGCCTCGGTGCCCAGCAGACGCTGGATGTGGTGCCCCAGCTCGTGCGCGATCACGTATGCCTGGGCAAAGTCGCCGGCGGCGCCGAAGCGGTCGCGCAACTCGTCGTAGAAGCCGAGGTCGATGTAGATGCGATTGTCGCCGGGGCAGTAGAAGGTGCCGGCCGCCGCGTCGCCCACGCCGCATGCGGTTTGCGTGGCATCGCGAAAGAGCACCAGCTTGGCGTGCTCGTACTGTTTGCCCCGGTCGGCGAGGAGCTTGGTCCAGGTGTCCTGGGCGTCATTGAGGACGGCGGTGACGAACTGCTTCCGCTGCTCCTCATCGGCCGTGCTTTGAACCGGTGCTGAGACCGCGGGATCGCCGGAAGGCGCGCCCGCCCCGATGAGCGAGAAGAAGTCCTTCTTGAATACGAGGCTCAGTACGAGCAGCACGGCGAAGCCGCCGAGGCCCATCCGCATGCCGCCGCCACCGCCGAATCCGCCACCGCCCTCTCCTCGGCGGTCCTCGACGTCCGAGCTCGACCCACCTGGTGTCCAGCGCATGACCCCTCCCCCTTGGTCACCCAATCTAAACCGGGAGTGCGGCGTGGTCCGACCTCACCCCTCCGCGGCGCGACTCACCCGGCGGCCCACTCCTCGCTTGGCACGGGGAAGCACGCCGGCGATCCGCGCCCGTTCCCGGAAGGTGGGCCCATGGTCGACGCGGAGTCCGGTCTCCGCCTGCCACTGGTGAACCATCTCGTGCAGCATGGTGTGCTCGACCTCCGACCACGGGTGCCGCGCGAGATGACGC
>JBOHSC010000128.1:0-3584 GCA_050733115.1 Gemmatimonadales bacterium | reverse complement strand
TCCTGGAAGGTCTCAAGATCGCGGTCGACAACATCGACGAGGTGATCAAGATCATCCGGGGCTCGGAGGACACACCGCAGGCCGACGCGCGGCTACGGAAGCGGTTCGGGCTGAGCGAAAAGCAGAGTGAGGCCATTCTCAACATGCGGCTGGCCAAGCTCACCGGACTCGAGATCGAAAAGCTCGAGGCGGAGCTCAAGGAAGTGCGCGCGGTCATCAAGGACCTGAAGAGCATTCTCGCCTCGAAGCCGAAGCGCATGGCCATTCTCAAGTCCGAGATGGCCGAAGTGGTCGATCAGTTCGGCGACGACCGGCGCACCGAGATCGTAGCCGACCAGGACGAGTTCACCGTGGAAGATCTGATCGCCGAGGAAGACATGGTGATCACCATCTCCCATTCGGGATACATCAAGCGGATCCCGGTCACCACCTACAAGCGGCAGCGCCGCGGTGGCCGCGGGCTCAACGGCCAGGATCTGAAGGCCGACGACTGGGTCGAGCATCTGTTCATCGCCAGCACGCACGACTATCTCCTGTTCTTCACGAACACCGGGCAACTCTACTGGCTCAAGGTGCACGAGATTCCGCAGGCCGGGCGCGCGGCACGCGGAAAGCCGGTGGTCAGTTGCATCGCCATCAAGCCCAACGAGCAGGTCGCGGCGCTGGTACCGGTGCGGGAGTTCACCGACGACAAGTGCCTCGTCTTCGCCACTCGGCAGGGCACGGTCAAGAAGACGCTGCTCTCCGCCTACGGGAACGTCCGGACCACCGGTCTGTGCGCCATCAATGTCGAGGATGGCGACGAGCTCATCGACGTCCAGGTGAGCGATCAGAACAGCGATATCATCCTGGCGACGAAAGACGGTATGAGCATCCGCTTCCACCAGGGCGACGTGCGCGAGATGGGCCGCGCCACTACCGGAGTGAACGGCGTCGAGCTGGAGAAGGGCGACGAGGTCATCGGGATGGTGGTGGTTCGTCGCGATGCCACGCTGCTGGTGGTGAGCGAGAAGGGGTTCGGGAAGCGCTCGGAGCTCTCCGACTACCGGGTGCAGAAGCGGGGTGGGAAGGGTATCATCACCCTGAAGAAGACCGACAAGACCGGCTTCATCGTGGCGCTGAAGGAAGTGATCCCCGACGATGAGCTGATGCTGATCACACGCCACGGCGTCATCATCCGGCTTCCGGTGGACGGCATACGCGTCATCGGCCGGAATACGCAGGGGGTCAAGGTAATGAACCTCGACGCCGGCGATACCGTGGTCGACGTCGCGCGCGTGGTGAAGGAGGACGAGGGCGGTGCCGAGGAGGTGGTCGGCGGCGATGAAGTCGCGCCGTCGGCGGCCGAGGAGTGACCACGGCCACCGGCCCCACGGTCGGAATCGAGGCCCTCCGCGCCGCGGCCCGGGTGCTCGAGGGCATCGCCGTCCGAACCCCGCTGGTCGAGGTGCCGGCTCTGTCCAGCAGGGCCGGCGTGCCGGTGCGGCTCAAGTGCGAGCAGCTGCAGCCAATCGGCGCATTCAAGATTCGCGGTGCGTACAACGCGGTTGCCCGGGTGGCCGCCGAGGGGCGCGCGGCGGGAGTGGTGACTCAGTCCAGCGGCAACCATGGCCAGGCCGTCGCCTATGCGGGGCACGCCTTCGGACTGCGGGCGGTGGTGGTGATGCCGTCTTCCACGCCCCGTATCAAGGTTGACGGCGTGCGGCGCCACGGCGGCGAGGTGATCTTCGCCGGTGCCACCCGGAGCTCCGAGCAGCTACTCCGCGCCGAAGCCATCGCGGCCGAGGAAGGACTCGTGATGGTGCCACCATACGATCATCCCGACGTCATCGCGGGGCAGGGGACCGTCGGCCTCGAGATCATCGAGCAGTGTCCGGAGGTGGATACCATCCTCTCTCCGGTAAGCGGCGGTGGATTGATCGCCGGGATTTCGGTGGCCGTCAGGGCGCTGCGGCCCTCCGCCCGGTTGATCGGCGTCGAGCCGGCGGGAGCCGCCAAGCTCAGCGCCGCGCTGGCCGCTGGAGCGCCGGCGACGCTCGATCGGACCAGCAGCATGGCCGACGGGCTCCTGACCCGGTCCGTCGGCTCGGTGACCTTCCCCATCCTCCGGCGCGTCGTACGCGAGGCCATCCAGGTGAGTGAGGACGAGATCAGAGCCGCCGTACAGTTCCTGTATCACGAGGCCGGGCTCACCGCCGAGCCCTCGGGCGCCGTAGGAGTCGCCGCCCTGCTGGCCGGCAAGGTGCACGCCGCCGGCCAGGTGGTGATCGTGCTGAGCGGCGGCAACGTCGACCCCGAACTCCATGCCGGTCTGGTGGGCTGAATGCCGCTTGCGCCCAAGATCCTGGTGGCCGACGACGATCAGGCTCTGTCGCGCACGCTGTCGTGGATCCTCAAGGAAAACGGCTACGAGGTGCTCACCATTCCCGGTGGCGAGCGACTCTTCGAGCATCTCCAGGCCGAGTCCTTCGACCTTCTCCTTCTCGACATCATGATGCCGCGGGTCGACGGTCTTCAGCTCCTTCAGAAGGTGAAGGCCGATCCCCGCTTCAAGGACCTTCCGGTCCTGATGATCTCCTCCATGCCGCCTGAAGAGGCCACCGTTCGATCGCTCGGTCTCGGTGCCGCCGACTTCATTCCCAAGCCGTTCCGGGTGCGCGAGCTGCTGGCGCGAGTAAAGGCGCATCTGCGAGTGGGACGCGAGCTCAATCAGGCGCGCGCCGAGGCGCGGTCGCGGTCGGAAATGATGGACATCATTCAGGAGGTCACCGCCTCGCTCAAGCCGGAGGAGATCTTCCAAATCCTCGTCCGGCGGGTGGCCCAGGGGCTCAACATCTCGCGCTGCTCCATCGTCATCGCGGGGCCGGAAGAGCACACCGGGACGGTGGTGGCGGCGTTCGAGAACCCGATGCTCCACAACCTTCCGGTCGACCTGCGGCGCTATCCGGAAATCCAGCGAGCCCTCGTCACCGGCGACGTGGTTCTGGTTCGCGATACCACCACCGACCCGCTCTACAGCGGGATCAGGCAGGAGTGGGGGGCCGAGGGGCGGCCGGTACAGACCCGGTCGGCGATTGCGCTTCGATTCTCGCTCAAGCAGGAGCCGGCGGGGGTGTTCTTTCTCCGTACCACTACCGAAGACGCGCCCCTCAATGAGCAGGACGTGAGTTTCGCCGAGCAGGTGATCAACGCGGCCGTCGCGGCGCTGGAGCGGGCGTACGACCTCGAGAGCGCCGTCATGGGCCAGGAGCAGATGCGCCACCTGGCCGAGACCGACCCGCTCACCAGTTGCTTCAACCGGCGCGCGCTGATGGAAAAGCTGGAGCAGGAGATGGACCGCGCCGCCCGCTACGCGACGATGCTCACGGGCATGATGATCGATATCGACAACTTCAAGCAGATCAACGACACGCACGGACATCTCGTGGGTGACCGGGTCCTCAAGCAGTTGGCCAACCTGCTCAAGCGGGAGCAGCGGTCGGTGGACATCGTGGCGCGCTATGGCGGTGAGGAGTTCGTCGTACTGCTCCCCGAGACCACCAACGCCGAGTCCCGCAACTTCGCCGAGCGCATTCTCCGCCGGG
>JBOHSC010000127.1:0-1825 GCA_050733115.1 Gemmatimonadales bacterium | reverse complement strand
CGGCCCATGTCTCGTCCCCGCGATGGGCACGATGGATATGCACGACATGCCGAAGATGGCGATGATGGGGCATGGTCCCGGCAACGAGGACGTGCGGGTGCACTTCCGGTGGCCGGCCGACGTGTGGATGCGCTCATTCGATCTGCAGCTCTTCGACCATGATCACAAGCGGCTGAACCAGCCCACCACGATGCATCACATGGAGCTGCTCGATTTCGACCGGCGCCAGGTGCTGTACCCGATGGTGGAGCGTGTCTTCGGCCTCGGTGAGGAGACCGGCAGCGCCAAAGTCCCGAAGTCCATCGGCCTGCCGCTCGACGCCGGCATGGACATGGGACTGTACGTGATGTGGAACAACCACACCGACACGGACATCCAGGGTGTCACACTTCAGCTCACGATCCAGTATTCGCCCCGCAATCTCGTGCCGGAGCCGACCATCGTCCTGCCCTTCAAGGCGGACGTGAACATTCATCCCGGCGCAGGAGATGCGTTCGACCTGCCGCCCGGTGGCGGTTCTCGGTCGACGGTTTTCACGATGGAGGTCAGCGGGCGATTGATAGCCGCCGGCGGGCACTTGCACGATTTCGGCAAGGAAGTGCGCCTGGAAGACGTTGCGACCGGCAAAGTCCTCGCCCGGGTAAAGGCGCTTCGAACGCCGAACGGCCAGGTCACCGGCGTCTCCCACGCGCTCTACGGCATCCTCGGGCGCGGACAGCACCTGCTCGCTGGCCGGCAATACCGCCTCGTGGCGGTATACGAGGGAAGCCCGCAGGACTCGATCCGCGGTGCGATGGGGCTGATGGGCGGGATCTTTGCCCCCGACGACTATGCCAAGTGGCCGAAGGTCGATCGCACCAATCCGGACTATCTCATTGACCTGAACCCGAAGGCGCGGACGGCGGCTGTAGCCACCGCTCGGCCAGCGAGCGGAACCGCCGTCGAGAAGGGCGCCAAGCCGCAGAACTAGCCTTCCGGTCGAGCTGCCTCGCTCGGAATCACCGCCACGCCGTCGGCGCCCCTCCAGGGGGCAGCGAGTCGGCTTGTGCCAGCCATGAGAAGCTCACGCGCCTGAGTGCGTACGGCGCGCGATAGGAAGACAGGTACATGTCGTCGGGTTCCCGCGGCAGCTCGGCGCCGAAGTAGTGACGAAACACGTTGCCGAGCACGTTGGCGACGGCCACGCTGTCCCCGAACTCCTTCTCACCACCATCCGGCAGGTAGTAGGCCCCGAAGGCGCCCAGTCGCTCTTCCGCGGCAATCGGAGAAATCGCCTCGGCGGTTGGCGCATCGGCAAAGGTCGGCGGATCGGAGCCATGATCGCCTTGAAGGAGGATGATCGGCGGCAGCTCCGAGTCATGCAGGAGCCGGGTGACGAGGCGCAGCACCAGACGATCGAGACACTCGACCTGGGCCACATATTGGCCCCGGGAATCGGTGCCGGAAGCAAGCCGCGGGAGGGGATGGCATTCCCGATCGAAGGTAAATGGCCGATGCGGACTCAGCACGTGCGCAAACGCGAACACCGGACCGGGCATCCCGGGTACCAGGGCGAGGGCGGCGAACGTCCGTTTGAGATGGTCGGCGTCCGCGGTGCGCCACACCGACTCGCGGTGGAGCAGATCCAGCATCGATCCCATTCGCAGATGACGGCGCAGGTCCGTGCGCCCCAGCTCGCGCAGCATCTCGAATCCCCCGGCGACATCGGCCTCCACATCCGCATGCCGGTTGTGCCGGGTGGCGAGCCACCACTGTGACGGGAAGAAGGCGAACCGGTACCCCTGTGACTTGAGGAACGCCACCGCCCGGTTGTCCTCTACCAGAC
>JBOHSC010000126.1:0-4846 GCA_050733115.1 Gemmatimonadales bacterium | reverse complement strand
GCTCCAGGGGGTGGTGGTAGCCTGGCAGATCTACGCTCTCACCCATGATCCGCTCTCACTGGGACTGATCGGACTGGCAGAGGCGGTGCCCTTCATCGGTCTCTCGCTTCCCGCCGGCCATCTCGCCGACCGAGTGAGCCGCATCCGCATCATGCGCCTCGCCCTCGCCGGCCTTCTGCTCTGCTCGGTCACTCTCCTCCTCCTCACCCTTCGCCCCGGACTCGTTCGCCCGGGACGGGTATGGCCGATCTACCTCGTGATCTTCTTCAGCGGCATCGCGAGGAGCTTCCTCCAGCCCTCGCGCACGGCGCTGAGCGCGGAAGTGGTGCCGCGGGACCTCTACCCGAACGCCGTGACCTGGCGCAGCTCGACGTGGCAGCTCGCCGCGGTGCTCGGCCCGGCGCTCGGCGGGCTCATCTACGGCTTCGGCGACGCGGCCGCCGCGTACATGGTGGATGTGACGCTGATGCTGGTGGGACTCTTCGCCGCCGCGCGCATCTCGCACACTCCCGACCGGCCGCCCCCGTCGAGTGAGTCGGTATTGCGCAGCCTGTCGGAAGGGGTTCGCTTCGTGCGGAGCCAGCGCGTCATTCTCGGCGCGCTCACGCTCGATCTCTTCTCCGTGCTGTTCGGCGGCGCCACGGCGCTCCTCCCCGTGTTCGCCGCTGAAATACTGGACGTCGGGCCGGAGGGGTTGGGTCTGCTGCGCGCGGCGCCGGCGGCGGGAGCGGTGGTGATGTCGCTCATGCTGGCCCACCGGCCGCCGCTCCGGCGGGTGGGGCGCACGCTCTTGGCGAACGTGGCTCTCTTCGGCGTCTCGATGATCGCCTTTGCCGTATCGAGGGATTTCCTGGTTTCCCTCGCACTGCTGGCGGCGAGCGGGATGTTCGACACCGTAAGCGTGGTGGTGCGCTCCACCCTGCTTCAGGTGCTCACGCCCATCCATCTCCTGGGGCGGGTCTCTTCGGTCAATGCGATCTTCATCGGGAGCTCGAACGAGATCGGCGCGTTCGAGTCAGGGGTGGCGGCGCGCCTCCTCGGGACGGTGCCGTCGGTAGTGATGGGCGGGCTTGCGACGCTCGGTGTGGTGGGGGTGATCGCGGTGAGGGTGCCGGAGCTGCGCCGTCTTCGCGAGATCCGTCAGTAAGTCGTCAGATTCGGCTCGGGGTCTTCCCGAAGCAGCTCCGCCAGAACCAGCAATCCACCTTCGAGCCGTTCCCGGCTGATGCCGGCGCCCAGGCAGACGCGCACCGCGTGCGGCGAGCTCTCGCGGCCCACCACGAACTCTTCGGAGGGACTTACCACCACGCCGCGGCCGCGCGCCTGCGCCACGAACTCTTCGGTGCGCCACGGCTGCGGCAGTGGGAGCCAGAAGTGGAATCCCAACTCCGATCTCTCGGTGAACCACGGCGCCAGAAGCCGCCGCGCCAGGGCATGCCGCTCGCCCGTCTCCCGCCGCTTCCACAGCACCATGTCGTCGGCCTCGCCTCCCTCGATCCACGCCGTGGCCACTTCGGCGAGGAGGGGCGCGGTGAGCCAGGTGCTCGCGCGGATGATCGACGTGACCCGCTCCACCTTGCCCTCGGGGGCCACGACGTAGCCGATGCGGAGTCCGGGGGCGAGGCTCTTCGACGTGCTGGTGATGTAGTAGGAGAGCGACGGCGCGAGGGCCGCAAGCGGCGGAACCGGAACGCCGGGGAGGAATCCGTACACGTCGTCTTCGACCAGGGGCACGTCGTGCTCCTCGGCGATCCGCGCGATCTCCCTCCGGCGCTCGAGCGGCATGGTGCGCCCGGTGGGATTGTGCAGCGTCGGCATGCAGTAGAGCGCGCGTGGCGCCACGGTCCGGCACGCCTCGGCGAAGGCCTCAGGAAGAAGACCGTCGGCGTCGAGTGGAAGCGGGTGAAGCTGGATGTGGAGGAGACTCGCGATGGCCTTCATGCCGGTGTAGGTGAGCTGTTCGGTAAGCACCACGTCGCCGGGGCGGGTGAGGGAAGCGAGTACCGTGGCGGTGCCGTGCTGCGCGCCGCTGGTCACGATGACCCGGCCAGGATCGGCCTCGACGCCGGCACGCCGCACCCACGCCGCCCCGGCCGAGCGGTGCCGCGACATCCCGGCGGCCGGCTGATAGAAGTCGAGGAGTCGGGCCAGATCGGTACGCCTGGAGAGATTCTCGAGCGCGTTGCCGAGCGTCTGGTCTCCCCTGGCGCGGGCCAGGCGACTCCTGGTCAGGTCGACGAGCGCGGAATCCCCGTCCTCGGCCCCACCCTGCTCGGCGCTCTCTTCGACGCCCCGAACGAAGGTGCCGCGCCCCACCTCTCCGCTCACGAGCCCGCGGCGTTCGGCCGTGGCGTAGGCACGGCTGACGGTGCCGAGCGCCACGCCGAGATGGTCGGCAAGCTGCCGGTGCGTCGGGAGGCGATCACCGGGGGTAAGGACGCCGGATTCGATGTCGCTGGCGAGGGCATCGACGAGGGCGATGTACTTGGGATCGGCGTCAGAGGCGATGGCCGGAGACCAGATTGTCATAGTGTTAATCTGTCATTTGACAAAGATTGTGTCAACTACTTTATTGGCACAATCACTGGTCATTCTTGGTAATTGTATCAGAGGTGGAGCATGACTGTCGCGTCGGTGGGTGGAAAGTGGCGGACGATCGCCGCCTGGATCGGGCTCTGCCTAATCTGGGGGTCCACCTGGATGGCCATCAAGATCGGGCTCCGCGACTTGCCGCCCATCACCTTCGCCGGTGTCCGCTTCGCGATTGCCGCCATGCTCCTCTTCGGGATCATCGCGCTGCGCCGCCTGCCGCTCCCTGCTTCCGCGGCCGATTGGCGGCTGCTGGTCTGGACCGGCTGCCTCAACATCACGATCAACTACGCGCTGGTGTTCTGGGGGGAGCAGTATCTCGCCTCGGGTCTGGCGGCACTCCTCAACGCGACCATCCCGCTCTTCGGCTTGCCGCTGGCGCACCGCTATGTGGCCGGCGAGCGGCTCACGCCGGTCAAGGTGGTCGGCGTGCTGCTCGGCGTTCTGGGTGTGGGGATCGTCTGCTCGGCGGAGCTGGGCGGGAGCGGCGCCCATGCCTTCTGGGCGAGCATCGGGATCATCGTGGCGTCACTCGCCGGCGCGCAGGGAAGCGTGCTGGTCAAGGCCCGCGGGGGCCACATCGAGCCGGCGGTGCTCGCGGGGGTGCAAATGGCCACCGGCTGCCTCCCTCTTCTGGCAGGGGGCTTTCTGCTCGAAGGGAGCGCACCCTACCACTGGACCGCAGGCGCGCTGCTGGCCCTTGGTTATCTCGCGGTGGTCGGGTCGGTGATCGCCTTCCTGATGTACTACTGGCTGATCCGCCACACGGCGGTGACCAACGTCCTGTTGATTCCGCTGGTGACGCCGCTCATCGCGGTGCTGCTGGGCGTGGGTCTGCTCGGTGAGGCGATTGGATGGGGGACCGCCCTTGGCGGCTCCTCTATCCTGGTGGGCGTGGGACTCGTCGTGTTCGCCCGCGAGTCTTCGCCGCTGAGGCGCTGGCTACCGCAAAAAGAGAGAGGGGCCGGTGGTCTCCGGCCCCTCATCTGACACGCGAATCGTCCGTCATTTCAGCCATCCGACTGGTCCCTCTTGTAGAGCCAGTATTCGGGGCCGGCCAGGTTTTCCGGCCAGTCGTCAAGGTGAAGATCGCCTCGCCAGGCCTCAGGGTCGGCGGGTTCCCACGCTGGGTCCGGCGTATCCCACGGGAGATCTCCGTCATCCTCCCAGGGTCGCCCGTCGCTCAGGCTCATTGTACGCTCCTCGGTGTCCGCCACGGGGGGCAGCAACTATTCCCAGTTTGCAAATGCCGGGCCGAGCCGGCCCTGGCCTGCTCACCCCACTGGAGGATTATCGGACAGCGGCGGACGAAGCTGAGGCGTGCTCACGAGATCGGCCCTTCCGCCGGGTGGTGGTGCGGGGTAGAATTCCGCTCCTCGTATGTCCGGGACGTAGCGCAGTCCGGTAGCGCACTGCAATGGGGTTGCAGGGGTCGCGGGTTCAAATCCCGCCGTCCCGACTGCGGCTCGGCCGACCTCCGGGTCGGCCTTGTCGTTTGGGCCAGTCCGTCGATCTCGTTTTCTCTTTTCGGGGGCAGTCATGCGATCACTCGTCTCGCTCACACTCCTGCTCTCCCTCGCGGCATGCGGTCCAAAGGGCGAGCGCGCCACCACGGCAGGCGGCTTCAGCACCGAGCTCGGCATCGATACCACCGCGCTCATGAAAACGGAGTCGGGATTGCGCTACGCGGACGTCAAGAAAGGCGAGGGGGAGGAGGCGTCCGCCGGCCGCGCGGCTACGGTGCACTACACCGGGTGGCTCCCCACGGGCAAGAAGTTCGATAGCAGCCGAGACCGGAACGAGCCGTTCACGTTCACCATCGGCGCGCAGCAGGTGATCGCTGGATGGGACGAAGGGGTTGCGGGGATGCGAGTGGGAGGACGGCGAAAGCTGGTGATCCCGCCGGAGCTTGGCTACGGAGCCTCCGGGGCGCCGCCCGACATCCCGCCCAACTCGATTCTCGTGTTCGACGTCGAGCTGCTGGACGTGAAGTAGCGACGCTCTAGTTGTGCAGGTATTGGATCGAGATGACGGGCCGGGCAGGTTGGCCGGGCGAGGGCCGGGTGGGGAACTCGAGTTCGGCGCGGGTAAGAGACAGCTCGACGCGACGGGCGTTGCCACCGTTCGGCGTCGCGGCGAGATCGTTGGCGACCTGCTGTGCCGCGGAGAGTCCGGCCCAGGCCGCTGCTGCCGGGGTGACTTCTGCCGTGACTTGCATCGTGCCAATCGCCTGAGCGAACAGTGGGGCCGGCCGCGC
>JBOHSC010000125.1:0-9245 GCA_050733115.1 Gemmatimonadales bacterium | reverse complement strand
GCGTATGTCCGCGAGGGCTTCACGAACGTTCGGATCGGGATGTTTCTCGAAGTCGCCACCACCATCGGTGCGCTGCTGGGCGCCTATCTGGCCGGACTCATTTCCACATCCGTGCTCTCCATCGTCTTCGGGCTCGTGCTTCTCTATTCCGCCTGGGCCGCCAGCAGGGCGCGACCGGCACACCCGACCTCCGCCGCCGATCCGCTGGCTGCGAAGCTCAGGCTCGACGGCTCCTATCCCACACCCGAGGGCGTCCGGGAGTACCACGTCCGGCGGGTGCCGCTCGGCTTCGGGCTCATGGTCGGCGCAGGTACGCTCTCGGGGCTCCTCGGGATCGGCTCCGGCGCCGTGAAAGTGCTGGCGATGGACCAGGCGATGGGGTTGCCGTTCAAGGTATCCACGACCACGAGCAACTTCATGATCGGCGTGACGGCGGCCGCCAGTGCCGGCATCTATCTGGCCCGCGGCTACATCGATCCGGGAATCGCGATGCCGGTCATGCTGGGCGTTCTGGCCGGCGCCACGATGGGGGCCAGGATTCTGACTCACGCCCCTCCGCGTGCGCTCCGGATCGTATTCGCGGTAATGATCACAGCCCTCGCGGTGGAGATGATCTACAATGGTGCGACCGGCCGCATCTGATCACGAGGTGGAAGTCAGGCTGGGGAGGCTCCTGCGGGTGGGAGTCCTCTCCGCCGCTTCGCTGGTCCTGGCGGGCGGCGTGCTCTATCTGGCCAAGTACGGGACCACCCACACGCATCATGCCACCTTCACCGGCGAGCCGGACGATCTGCGGAGGGTCGATGGGATCGTGAAGGCGGCGCTCGCTCTTCGCGGGCGCGGACTGATCCAGCTCGGCCTTCTGCTGCTGATCGCCACTCCGGTAGCGCGCGTGGCATTCTCCCTCTATGCCTTTGCCCGCCAGCGGGATCGGACCTACATCGCCCTCACCGCGTTCGTTCTCCTCCTGCTCCTCGCCAGCCTTGCCGGGATTACCTCTTGAGTCTCGTCCAATGGCCTGTTGACGAAGCGTTGATGTTCGGCAGCGATTGTAGGATATGGAGAGAGTGCAGACAAAGGACGATGAATGGTGGGAGCGCTTCGCGCGGTGGCCGCTCCACCGCCGGCTGGAGCTCCTGGCCTTCGAGACGGTGCTCGCGGGGTTTCCCTCGGCGTATGTGGAGGCGCTCTGGCAGGCGATCAGGGAGCTTCGTTGAATAGGAGTCCGTCCCTGGTGTACTCGCCCATCTTCGATCCCTTCGACCAGAGCTCCACGACGGCGTCCGCGCCGTAAGGCAGGGCTGCCTGGTACGAGCCGTGAAGAAAGCCGATGTGGTATTCCATCTGGGCCAGCGGCGCCATCTGGCCCAGGGACAGGCGGACCAGACCGGGCCGCACCTCCTCGGCACCGGTGACGATCTTGAGGCGTTCCAGATTGGTCAACGCCGAGCGAACGTCCTGATTGAGAATGAACTGCGCGCTCTGGTCCGAGTCGCCATCCTCCTGCAGCTTCACGGCCTGTGCCTGGCGTCCCGAGAGGTCGAACGGCCGAACGGCGGCGGGCACCCGACGAACCGACGGTCTCCGGCCGCGTGAGCTCGAGATGGCGCTGGTTACGAACGGCATATCCCGCGCGGCGGAGACGGTAGCGGATGCCACGGCCGCACCGGAGGCCTCCGCGGACGGGCATGCCTCACCAACACGATTGCTGTCGGACGGGATGTAAACGGCTACCGCCATGCCCCGCCGTTGTGAAGGATCGCCGATTGCCGGGCCGATGACCTTGGCTCCCGCGTCGCGGCTGATGGCGCTCGTGAGAATGATCCCATTGGCGCCAAGCTCACCGGCGTGCTGCCGGTACATGGCGCCGGCCCGCCTTGCTTCCTCGCGTCCCAGTACACCTTCTATTGAGAGGAGCGCCACCTCGCGGTATTTGCCGGGCACCTCGCCCGCCGACGGGAAAAACACCACGCCGTTGGGACATACCCTGCGAGCCGTCGTCATGCCTCGCACCAGGATCTGGGCGCCAGAGCATCCGCTCACGAGGGCGGCGGCTATCAGAATGGCGGAACGGCAGTTGCGCATGGTGGTGTGTCCTGGTTGTACCGGGTTGATTGCCTGACGGTACCGCCCCGGGAGTTGGGCCGCCAGATGTCGCGGGACCGCTACACTCACTTGTGCTGGAATTGCGGCACCGCGGCGACGCTCGAGCGGCTTTCCGGGTGTACCAGGGCGCCCGGGGCCCTGAGATCGAAGGCCATTGCAGGAGTCGGGCCTGGCAGCGCTGGCCGGCAGCGGGTACCCTCTCTCCTGTGCCACCGCCCTCGCCTGCCGGTTACATCCGCCGCCTTGGCCCCTTCGATGCCGCCATGGTCGTCATGGGGGGCATCATTGGCGGCGGCATCTTTCTCAATCCGAGCATCGTCGCCCAGAGGGCCGGCACTGTCACCGGTGTAGTGATCACCTGGCTCGTGGGCGGCGCGATCGCGCTGGCCGGTGCGCTCTGTTTCGCCGAGCTGGGCGGTCGCCGCCCGCTGGCCGGCGGAGGCTACGTCTACCTGCGGGAGGCGTTCGGACCGCTACCCGCATTTCTCTATGGCTGGACTTTCCTCTTCGTCATCAACGCGGGAGGCATCGCGGCCATCGCGGTCACCTTCGCGCGCTACGCCTCGGATCTGCTCCGGCTGCCAGGCAGCTGGGTTACCCCGACGGCGGTGGGGGCGATCGTCGTGCTGACGGCGGTGAACTATGTGGGTGTCCAGGCGGGCGCGGCGGTTCAGAATCTCCTCACGGTGCTCAAGCTCGCGGCACTCGCGCTCGTCATCGTCGCGGGACTCGCCTCCGGTTCGCCGACATCCGTGTCCGGCCGCGCCGAGACGGCTCATGAGGCTACCCTCTCGATCCGCACCCTTGGCGTCTCGCTGATCCCGGTGCTCTTCGCCTACGGCGGATGGGCCCACGCCAACAACGTGGGCGGGGAGCTCAAGGACGCCGACCGCACGCTGCCCCGGGCGATCATCCTCGGAGTGTGCGGCGTCATCGTGGTGTACATGCTGGCCAACGTCGCCTACCTCCGCGCGCTGGGGGTCTCGGGACTCGCGGAGAGCGCCGCACCCGCCTCGGCGGTGGTCCGCCGCGCCTTTGGTACGACCGGGTCGACGCTGATCAGCACCGGCATCATGGTGTCGTCGCTTGGATTCGTGGGCGTCTGCATCATGACCGCCCCGCGAATTCTCCAGGCAATGGCGGCCGACGGTCTCGTGCTGCCGCGAGCTGCCGCACTTCATCCGAGATTTCACACGCCCCACATCGCGCTGCTCGTTCAGGGTGCGTGGGCGGCCCTGCTCACGGTGTCGGGAACCTACGGTCAACTGCTCGACTACGTCGTGTTCGGCGACTGGATCTTCTTCGGTCTCATCGCGGCGACGCTGTTCCGGTATCGCGTGCGCGAGCGGAGCGGGGGGGTAGCGGGAGGGGAGGGGGTCATCGGATATCGCGCGCCGTTATATCCGGTGCTACCGATGCTGTTCGTAGTGTCGTGCGCCTATGTCGTGGTCAGCAGTATCGCATCCAATCCGGCCAATGCACTGGTCGGGGCGGGCCTGATCGGGTTGGGGGTGCCGGTGTTCGCGTGGTACCGGAAAAAGGGCGCTGTGATCCCCGTCACCACGGGAAAGGACGCGAGAGAGTAAGGTTAAGCCCCGTAACCTGTTGGTCACTCTCCCAAGGACATGGCGACCATGCAGCCGACCGTACTCGTCGTGGACGACGAGCCCGCTCTGCGGGCGGTCACAACACGCGCTCTCGAAGAGGATGGCTTCACCGTGACCACGGCGGCCGACGCCTCGGACGCCTGGATGAAGATTCTGGAAGCCGAGCAGCCGTATGATCTGATAGTGGTAGACGCATTCATGCCGGGCGGCGGTGGCACCGCGCTAGTGCACCGCACCAGGGAGCGCCTTCCATCTCAGCGGTTCCTGCTCATTACCGGACGCATAGACCGCGATCCGTCGATTGGTCTTCCCCAGGATGTGCCGGTTCTTCTCAAGCCCTTCACGCCGGACGGCATCGTTCACGCCGCCTTCGCGGCGCTGCAATCCGTGGGCGGGATCTCTCCTGTAGGCCCTTAGACCGCGCCCCTCACCTGCCATCCATGGTCATGCGACTGCGGCCTCGTTTTCCCCCCGGAGCAGTCGCTTCACCTCGGTACTGAGCGCATCCAACTGGAAGGGTTTCGGGAGGAGCGGCCCAGGCAGCCAGAGTCCCTCCTGGCCATAGCCCGAAATGAAGAGGATCGGTGGGACAGCCGGGGCTCGGGTGAGGCGGCTGGCGAGCTGATCTCCCGTGGTCCCCGGCATCCGGATGTCGCTGATCACGAGAGCTATTTCGTGCTTCGCGGCCTCCCATATCTGGAGGGCGTGCGTCGCGCTGGCAGCCTGGAGGACGTGGTACCCTTCCTCCTCGAGATTTCGTGCGATCAGCCGCCGGATCGAATCGTCATCATCTACCAGGAGCAACGTGACGGGCGCGGGCATGAGGGCCTCTCTCCAATGAGGTCGAATGGGGCAGAGCGCGTTCGCCGCGTTCGAGACACCGGCACAATGTGAGAGAAGCCTTGCAGGTGCGCGGTGACGTACGTCGCAGACGGATGCATTGGCCGCAACTTGCACCGTGCTGAACCAGGTCCTACTATAAGCCGTTGCCTCATCTCCACTTCAGAAAGTTCTCCGCTCTTTCTCAGGTCAGGTAGGAGGGACTGCGTGTGAGTCCCCTGGGTGGCGCCATTGTCGGCGGCTCATCCCCAGGTCCGGGTGCCAATGCCTAGTCTGCTCGAATTCGTTTCCGGCGCCTTGGGGAGCCGCTACCCGATCGAGCGTGAGCTGGGTCGAGGCGGGATGGCGACGGTCTACTTGGCGCAGGACCTCAAGCACGGCCGCCTGGTGGCTCTCAAAGTCGTGTGGCCGCAACTGACCGCGGCGCTCGGCCCGGACCGCTTCCTTCGGGAGATCCAGGTCGCCGCCCGGCTCACCCACCCGCACATTCTGGCATTGCACGACTCCGGCGAATCCGGGGGGCTTCTCTACTACGTGATGCCGTACATCGAGGGCGAATCGTTGCGAGAGCGGCTCAGCCGGGAGGGTCGCCTGCCGACGGCTGAGGCGGTGAGGATCGGGCACGAGGTGGCCGACGCGCTCGACTACGCTCACAGCCGTGGCGTGATTCACCGCGACATCAAACCGGAGAACATCCTTCTCGGGGCAGGGCATGCTATCGTCGCGGATTTCGGCATCGCACGCGCTCTGAGCCTCGCCGGCGTGGCCAATGTTACCGCTGAAGGGGCGATCATCGGGACGCCCACGTACATGAGCCCGGAGCAGGCGCGTGGTGAAGCGGAGATCGATGGCCGCAGCGACATCTATAGCCTGGGCTGTGTGCTCTTCGAGGCTCTGGCAGGCACCGTGCCGTTCACCGGTCGCACCGCACTGGCGACAATGGTCCGTCGACTGACCGAAGAGCCGGCGCGGCTCCGCACCATCGACGACGCCATCCCGGCTGCGCTGGAGACGGTGGTGGCAAAGGCGCTGGCCACCCGTCCGGCGGATCGGTTCCTGACAGCTGCCGAAATGTCTGGTGCGCTGGAACGGGCGGATCGCCTGGGCTGGGGGGCCGGCCAGATGACCAACGCATCAGACGCCCATCGTCTGGCGGACGCGTCGATTGCCGTGCTCCCGTTCGCGAACATGAGCTCGGATCCCGAGACCGAGTACTTCAGCGACGGGATGACTGAGGAGATCATCAATGCGCTGAGCCAGGTGCGGGGACTCCGCGTGGCGGCACGAACCTCTTCCTTCAGCTTCAAGGGCAGGAACGTCGATGCCCGCGCGATCGGCGAGCAGCTCAGGGTGCGAACGCTGCTGGAGGGAAGCGTCCGCAAGGCCGGCAACCGGGTGCGCCTCACCGCTCAACTCATCAGCGTCGCCGACGGCTACCATCTCTGGTCCCAGACCTACGAGCGCACCCTGGCCGACGTCTTCGCGGTTCAGGACGAACTGGCCCGGGCCATTGCAGGCACCCTGACCCAGAAAGTCGCCGGAACGTCGAGTGGCCCGCTGGTGCAGCCGCCGACCGAGAACCTGGATGCATACACCCTCTATCTGCGCGGGCGTCACGCCTGGGCGCTTGCCTCGATCGAGGGCTTTCGAGCCGCCATCGACTGCTTTGAGCAAGCCGTGGCCGTCGATCCGGAGTATGCTCAGGCCCATGCGTGGCTGGCAAATGGGTACGCCGTGCTCGGATTTGACGAGTTCGGGGTGCTGCCGCCGGCCGAGGTCATGCAGAGGGTCAAGGCGGGCGCGGCCCGGGCGGTCGAGCTGGACGACTCGCTCAGCGACGCTCACTTCGTGCGAGCCCTGAGCGCCTTTCTCTATGAGTGGGATTGGGCCTTCGCGCACGACGAATTCGAACGGGCGATGAGTGCCGGCTCTACCTCGGCGCTCGCGCAACATTGGTATGCCCTCTTCCTTTGCGCGAGCGGTCGTGCCGACGAGGCGCTGCAAGTCATCCGGCGGGCCCAGATTCTCGACCCACTCTCGTTGAGTGTCGAGGTATCGGTGGGCCGCTGCCTTTACTATGGGCGACGCTTCGAGGAGGCGACCAGGGTCGTCCGACTCCACCTCGAGGGTAACCCCGGGTCCCTTCAAGGCTACGTATCCATCTCTCGCTCCCTCCGAATGCAGGGCATGCATGCCGAAGCGTTGCTGGAGCTCGAGCGCGGCATCAGCCTCATCGGACGGGTACCAATCCTGCTCTGTTGTGCCGGGAATGCCCACGCTCAACTGGGCCAGCGCGACCAGGCGCTCGCGTTACTGGACGAGCTTCGTCAATTGGCAAGACAGCGACACGTTCCACTGATGTATCAGAGCGAGATCGTCATGGCGCTGGGCGATCTGGACGAGGGGTTCGCGCTATGCAATCTCGCGGTCGAGCAGCGGTCGGCATGGCTCTTGTTCATGAGGTTCGATCCTGGCTGGGACGCGCTCCGCTCGGACCCGCGGTTTGTGGCTCTGATGCGGAGAGTGTGGCCGGATTCCTGAACGTTACGCCGGAGCGCGTCAGGTGGTTGTCGTCAGTCCTGCCTGGAGCGGCAGCTTCCGGATTCTCTTGCCGGTGGCGGCATGCACCGCGTTGGCCACGGCCGCTGCGACGCAGGCGGTGCCCGGCTCTCCCATTCCGCCGGGCGCCTCGCTGTTCTGGATCAGGTGGACCTCGATCGCGGGACTCTCGCCGAGCCGCATGATCCGGAAATCGTTGAAGTTGGACTGCTCCACCCGGCCGTTCTTGAGCGTCACCTGGCCCCAGAGCGCCGCGCTGAGTCCGAACACGATCCCGCCCTCGATCTGCGCGACGACGATGTCCGGATTCACCATCTGGCCGCAGTCCGCCGCGCAGACCACCCGGAGCACGCGGAGCTCTCCCGCCTTCGACACCTCCACCTCGGCGACCTGGGCCAGGTAGCTCCCCCATGCACTGTAGAGCAGGGATACGCCGCGGCCGCGGCCGGCGGTCAGGGGCTGGCCCCACCCCGCTTCCTTCGCCGCGAGGTCGAGCACCGCCCGGGCTCTCGGCGCCTTGCCGAGGAGGGCCCGCCGGTATTCGACCGGATCGGCCTTGGCCGCGGCCGCCAGTTCGTCGACGAAGCTCTCCATCACGAACACGTTGTGAGTGGGTCCCACGCCGCGCCACCAGCCGGTCACGACGGCGGGCTCCTCGTGGCGCACATACTCGACCTGGACCGCGGGGATGTCGTAAACCAGGTGCACAGCCGCGTCCACCGCGTCGATATCGATCCCGTTCTTGAAGGCGGGCGGCACCATGCGCGCGATGATCGACGGCCCGACGATCCGGTGGGTCCACCCGACCGGCCGGCCCCGCGAGTTCAAGCCCGCGGCGATCCGATCGTAGTAGTAGGGGCGATAGGCATCGTGCTGGGTATCCTCCTCCCGGGTCCAGACCACCTTGACCGGCCCCTCGACGTGCTGGGCGATGCGGACGGCCTGAATCACGTAGTCCACCTCCAGCCGGCGGCCGAAGCCCCCGCCCAGCAGGTGATTGTGCACCACCACCTTTTCGGGTGGGAGGCCGGTCACCTGCGCCGTCGCACCCTGCGCTCCGCTCAGCACCTGGGAGCCGGTCCAGATCTCGCAGCCGTCCTTCCGCAGGTGCACCGTGCAGTTCATCGGCTCCATGGTGGCGTGGGCCAGGAAGGGGACCTCGTAGACCGCCTCGATTCTCCGCGCCGCGGCGGCCACGGCAGCGGGCGCGTCGCCGTCCTTCCGGGCGATCGCACCGGGCTTGGCCGAGGCGGCCGCTAGTTCCTTGACGATGTCGGCGGTGTTGACCTTCGCGTTTGGCCCCTCGTCCCAGGTGATCTCCAGGGCCGCGAGTCCCTGCTTGGCCGCCCACATATGGTCGGCCACGACGGCGACCACATCGTCGAGCCGGACCACCTGGCGCACGCCCTTGATCGCCTTGGCCTTGGCTTCGTCGAGACCCGCCACCTTGCCACCCTGCACTGGGCTTGCCGCCACGGTAGCGATCCCCATTCCAGGGAGCCTCACGTCGATGCCGAACTGAGCGGTCCCGTTCACCTTTGAGGGGGTGTCGAGTCGCCTGGCGCGGGTGCCGATGAGCTTGAAGTCTTTGGGGTCCTTGAGCGGGACGTTCGTCGGCACCGCCAGCTTCGCCGCGCGATCGGCCAGGGCGCCGTAGCTCAGGGTACGGCCGCTTGGCGCGTGGGTGACCACGCCGCGCTCTGCCCGACAGGAGGCGGGATCGACCTGCCAGCTCGCCGCCGCCGCGGCTACCAGCATGGTCCGCGCGGCCGCCCCCGCCTGACGGAGCGGCTGGTAAAAGGCCCGCACCGAGCTCGAGGCCCCGGTCACCTGGCCGCCGAGCAACGGATTGGCGTAGAGCTGGTCATTGGGCGGCGCATGCTCCAGTTTGACCTGGTCCAGCCCGACTTCCAGCTCCTCCGCGATGAGCATGGGCATCGCGGTGTACATCCCCTGACCCATTTCCACCTGCGGCATGATCAGGGTGACCCCGCCGTCGCTGCCCACCCGGACGAAGGCGTTGGGCCCGAAGCTCGGCGTTGCGGAAGCAGCCGTCGATTGGCCCGCGGATCGTCCACCGATGCGGCAGCCGAGCAGCAGTCCGCCACCGACGGCGGCGCCGACGGTCAGGAA
>JBOHSC010000124.1:0-2416 GCA_050733115.1 Gemmatimonadales bacterium | reverse complement strand
GCCAAGGCCATCTGGCTCACCGTGCCCATGTCCCTCGAGGACATGGCAAAGGTCACCGAAGAAGCGGTCAAGCGCTCGGGCATCGCCGAAGGCTACATTCGCCCCATCATCACCCGCGGCGTCGGCGACCTGGGCCTCGATCCGCGCAAGTGCCCCCGGCCGTCGGTCATCATCATCGTGGACACCATCAAGCTCTGGCCCGAAGAGGTGTACGAGACGGGGCTCAGGGTGGTCACCGCGGGCACCCCCATCCCGCAGCGCGAGTCGCTGTCGCCGCGAGTGAAGTCGCTCAACTATCTCGCGCACATCCTCGCCAAGATCGAAGGCGTGCAGGCCGGCGCCGACGAAGTGCTCATGCTCGACAGCAGCGGAAGCGTGGCCGAGGGCTCGGGGCAGAACATCTTCGTGGTCAAGCACGGCCGCATCCGGACGCCTCCGCCGTTCGCGGGCATTCTCAAGGGTGTCACCCGCGACGTGGTCATCGAGCTGGCCAGGGAAGCGGGCTACGATATCCAGGAAGAGATGCTCAACCGCTACGACGTCTACACCGCCGACGAAGCGTTCTTCACCGGTACCGCAGCCGAAGTGATTGCCATTCGGCAGGTGGATGGCCGGCTGATCGGTCCCGGCGGAGCCGGTCCCGTGACGCGCGACCTCCGCAGCCGTTTCCAGACGCTCGTCCGCAGCTGAGGCAGGAGTTCTTCGAGTGACCCGCCCTCCGCCCCGACCGGTGTCGCTCCACGACCTTCGTCGCATCGCCGACAGTCTGACTGCGCTCCGCGGCCACCCGATCGCGGGGGCTACCATGCGCTCTGACCGCCGCCAGCTTCGCATCGAAATGCCCGACAACATCATGCTCGTGATAGGGGTGGACCTCGACGAGGGCGGGCACCCTCGCCTCGAGGTTGATGTCGTACGGCCTCTCGCCGAGCCGGCCAACCAACTGGAGGTCCGCTTCGAGTCCGCGTAACACCCCCGGTGGCATGGCGCTTGCCCCCTCGATCAGCGCCTTATCCCCTTGAATTCAGTCTCCTAAAGGACAGCCATGGCACCGCCCAATCCGCTGAATGAGCGGCTGCGCTTCGCCGAGTTCGTCCTCGACCGGTTGCCCAATGGGCGGTGCAGGGCCCGGGTGGGCCTTACCTGGAAGGAATCTGAGCAGTTCACCGGGGAGAGCGAGGGACTGGCGTCCCAGGCCGGGGAGCTGCGGTGCGCGGCACAGGCGTGCGTGAACGCGCTCTCCGAAGCGGTTCAGGGCAGCGTAGGTTTCGAGCTCCTCGGGGTGAAGGCGGTCCGGGCCTTCGATGCAACGGTCATCATCGTGTCGATGGCCACCCAGGGAGACGAGGGCGGCCACCGGGTGGTAGGCTCGTATCTCACCGAGAACGATGCTGCGCGCGGCGCGGCGCTGGCGGTGCTCAACGCAACCAATCGCATTCTTGGTAACCGGCTCTTCATGCGCTGAGGCTCGGCGGACGCCCTGCCTCAGTTCGCATCGGCTCCTGCGGTTTGCCAGCGGGCACGGGCCGCCCCGTACCCGGCCCCGGCATCCCGAAGATGAACCGAAAGCCGATTCCCTGATGGCGCGCCGGCCTCTGGTCTTCGTGCTGGCGCTTGCCCTGCTGGCAGCCTGTGGAGGGGGCCAGCCCGCGCCCAAGACCGCACCGGCTCCCCGGCAGAAGGCGCAGACCCAGGCCCTCCGCGATACCGCTCCCGCCAAGCTTCCCACGCCCGAAATTCCGGCGGCCCCCGATTTCGACAGCACCGTACCTCCCCAGGAGCTCCTGGCGGAGCGCCAGCTCGCCTCCGATTCAGCCGCCGACCAGGCGGTCCTCGAGGCCCTCGCCGACGCAGCCCCGTCAGTGGACGAGGCCGAGGACGCCGCCCGGGGAATCGATCCCGGGGCCAAATGGGACATCGACGTTGCCACGTACAACAGTCACGATCGGGTGAAGTACTACCTCGATTTCTTCCGCGGTCCGGCGCGGGAGCGATTCGGCATCTGGCTCACCCGCATGCCGCGCTACGAGCCCATGATACGGGAGCGGCTGCAGAAGGAAGGGCTCCCCGCCGATCTGGTCTATCTCGCGCTCATCGAGAGTGGATTCTCCAACAGCGCCACCAGCCGCGCGCGCGCCGTGGGAATGTGGCAGTTCATGAAGGGCACGGCCAAGCTCTACGGCCTTCGTGTCGACTCGTGGGTGGATGAGCGCCGCGATCCGTATCGCGCCACCGATGCCGCCGCGCGTCACCTGCGCGATCTTACGAAACGGTTCGGCTCGCTCTATCTCGCGGCCGCGGCCTATAACGCCGGCGCCGGCAAGGTCTCGCGCGGGCTCGGCCGCCTTCCCGAAGACGACGCCGATTCGGTGAATTCCGACGCCACCTTCTTCCGGCTGTACGACACCAAGCTGCT